>JBPCRG010000651.1:0-4016 GCA_050997095.1 Thermomicrobiales bacterium
GGCCCGTTCTGGGCTTGGCGGGGGAAACCGGTGTTGACGTCGCGGTGGGCCAATTTCGTCGACGCCGGATCGTTCCGCCGCTCGTTCCTTACGTCCGACGGTCTGCGATTTCGGAGCCCATTGAGGACGCCGAAATTGCGAATACCGGTCAATGGCATCCCGATGATCGATTTCGACCCAAACTGGCGCAGCGGCAAAATCGGAGGACTTGTCCGCTTCTACGCGCCGCATCTGTTGGGAATTGCGATCGAAGATCCGGATGGCGGGTCGTTCCCTCATTGATACTCTCCTGCGAAGGGCAACCGAGTTGAATGGGACAGTGACTACTCATATGGACCGCCCGCGACAGACGTTGCTGATCGACGCCGACGACACGCTTTGGGAGAACAACATCCACTTCGAGCGGGCGATCGAGGAGTTCCTCGATTTCCTCGACCACGCGCAGCTGTCGCGAGGCGAGGTCCGGGCGGTGCTCAACGAGTTCGAGCACGCGACGACCCGGCTCCACGGCTACGGCGCCGCCGCGTTCACCCGCACCCTTCGCGCCTGCTACGAGCATCTGCGGGGCGGCGAGATCGACCCCGACGACCTGCGGACGGTGATGGGCTTCGGCGAGCGCATCCTCCGGGAGGAGATCGAACTGCTGCCGGACGTCGAGTGGACGCTCCGCGCGCTCGCCGAGCGGCACGAGCTGACGCTCTTCACCAAAGGCCACCTCGAGGAGCAGCGCCTGAAGATCGAGCGGTCCGGGATCGGACATCACTTCGCCCACCACGAGATCGTCGCCGAGAAGGACGCCGCCGCCTACCACACCCTCGTGGCGCGCCTCGGCGCCGACCCCGCCCGGACCTGGATGATCGGCAACTCGCCGAAATCCGACATCAACCCCGCGCTCGCGGCGGGCCTCGGCGCGGTCTTCATCCCCCACAGCCGAACATGGGCGTTGGAGCTTGCCGAACTTGACCGGTCCGCCGAGCGCCTGCTCGTCGTCGAGCGCTTCTCCGACCTCCGCAACCATTTCTGACGCGGACCCGCGTCCGCTTACTGGTTCGCAAGGCGAAGCGACGCGGTCACGCAGCGAATGGCGTGCCGCAATTATTAATGCGAAGATTCCGCGTCTCGCCCCGCGCAAAAAATGTTTGCTTGACGCGGGGTGCCGGTAAGATGCGACCTATCCTTCGGGGTCGCGCCGGTTTCGAGACGCGGAGTCTCGCTCAAAACGGACCGCCTGGAGTCCCGTCGGGAAATCGATTGCGCCCATCGCTTCAGTGGCGGATGTTGTGGCCACCATGGAAGAGCCGACGACGGAGAGCACAATGGACGGCGAAGTGTCCGGTGCGCCGGACAGCGGGCGGCTCTCCGCGCGCGAGGCCGCCGAGAGGCTGGGAGTCAGCGAACGGACGATCCGCCGCGCCATCGCCCGCGGAGAGCTGCACGCCGCCAAGCGCACGGGGGCCTACCGCATCGCGCCGGCGGATCTTGACCGCCATCTGGCCGCGCGTCGGATGCCCGTCCCGATCACGATGCGGGCGTCACCCGGCCCGTCCGAACTGATCTCGTTCCCGCGTCGGGCTCGTGCCGCCGAGCCTGCGCTTTCCCGATCGCGGACGAACCTGGTCGGGCGCGACCGCGAGCTCGCCGACATCCGGACCCTGCTCCTGCGCCCAGACGTGTCGCTGGCGACGCTGACCGGCCCTGGAGGAGTCGGCAAGACGCGGCTGGCCCTCGAAGCCGTCGCCGACCTCGTCGAATCGTTTCCGGACGGGTTCTGGTTCGTCGGCCTCGCCCCGATTCGCGATCCCGACCTCGTCGGCCCGGCCATCGCCCGGGCGGTCGGCGCCCCGGACGACGGCGTCGAGCCGGTCGGCGACCGGCTTGCGGCGTTTCTCGGCGATAGGCGGGCCCTGTTGCTGCTCGACAATGTCGAGCAGGTCGTCGATGCGGCTCCGGTCGTCGCCGATCTGCTGCGCCGGGCTCCGCACCTGACCGTCCTCGCCACGAGCCGGGTCCGGCTGCGCCTCTCCGATGAGCACGAATACGCCCTGTCGCCGCTCGGTCTCTCGCCGGACGGGCCTCTGAATCCGTCCGACGCCGCCACGGAGTCGGCGGCGGTGCGCCTGTTCGTGGAGCGGGCGGGGGCGGCGCTCGCGACGTTCACGCTGACGCCGGAATCCGCGCCCACGGTCGCCGAGATCTGTCGCCGCCTGGACGGCCTTCCACTCGCGATCGAGCTGGCGGCCGCCCGCATCAAGGTGCTCCCGCCTGCCGCGCTTTTGACAAAGCTGGAGCGGCGGTTGCCGTTCCTGACCGGAGGTGGACGCGATCTGCCCGCGCGACAGCGGACGATGCGGGACGCCATCGCCTGGAGCTACGACCTGCTCGCCGAGGAGGAGCAGGCGCTGTTTCGATGGCTGTCGATTTTCGTCGACGGCTTCACGTTGGAGGCGGCGGAGGCGGTCGCAGGGGCTGCGGACGGGCGAAGCTTGAGCGAGTCGATGCGCTCCGATCCGCGTCGCGACACGCTGGACGGTCTCGCCGAGCTGATCGACCACAGCCTGCTCAGCCACGCGGCCGACGATGCGGGCGAGCCCCGATACGTCATGCTGGAAACGATCCGCGAATACGCAATGGAGCGTCTCGACGACGCCGGCGAGGCAGCCACGATTCGGGACGTCCACGCGGCATGGTGCATGACGCTCGCCGACCAGGTGGAGGCTGGCCGGATCGGGCTGGGCCCGCCGCGCCGCGCCGCGCGGCTTCGCGCCGAGCGGGAGAATCTGCGGGCCGCTCTCCGCTGGCTCGAGGAATGCGGCGATGTCGATCTCGGGCTCCGGCTGGCCGGCGCGCTCTGGCCGCTCTGGTTGGAGCAGGGAGACTTGACGGAGGGCCGGGCGCACCTCGCGACCCTCCTCGCACGGCCGGGGGCGACGTCCCACCGGGCCGGGTGGGCGAAGGCGGCGGGCGTGGCCGGGGCATTGGCTCAGGCCCAGGGCGATCATGGTCAGGCCGTGGCCCTGAGCGAGCAGGCGCTCGCCGCCTGCCGCGACCTCGGAGATCGCCGCGGAGAAGCCGCCGCGGTGACGACGCTCGGGCTAATCGCCATGGTCCGGGGCGACCTCCGCCAGTCGGCGACCTGCGTGGAAGCCAGCCTTGCCGCATTCCGGGAGGTCGACGACCCGCGCGCCGGCACGTGGGCGCTCCGTCATCTCTCCAGCCTCGCCTATCGCCGGGGCGACCTAATCGCCGCGGCTGCGCTCGCCGATGACGGCCTCGCCTTGCTTCAAGGTTCGGGTCGGCTGATGAATGCCGCCGGGCTGCTCCACAACCGGGGGCTCGCGGCGGCGGCGCAGGGCGATCTGACGCGGGCAGTGGCCCTCTGGGAGGAGGGTCTATCCCAGTACCGCGCGGCCGGGGACGGCTGGGGCATCGCCGACACCCTCAGCAGTCTGGGGAACGCCGCGCGCTGGCGGGGGGCATGGACGGAGGCCGGGGCGCTGCTCTCGGAGAGCCTCGCGCGCTTCCGGGAGATCGAAGATCCCGAGGGGATCGCGCTCGCGCTCGGTCGTCTGGGCTGGCTGGCGCGGTCGCGGGGCGATCCGCCCCGCGCGGGGCAGCTCTTCGCCGAGGGACTGGCGTTGGCGCAGGGTCTCGGCGAAACGTCGGGCGTGATGGTCTCGCTCCTCGGCTTGGGTGTGGTCGCACTGGACCGCGGCGATCTGGCTCGGGCGATGGCGTTGATGGACGAAAGCCTGCGGCTGGCCCAAGATCTCCCCGACCGGATCGCCGTCGCCGCCACCTTGGAGTGGTTCGGCCGACTTGCCGCCGTCGCGGGCGACGACGAACGCGGCGTGCGGCTGCTCGGGGCGGCCGACGCCCTCCGCGACGAACTCGGCGCTCCGCTTCCCCCGCACGCCCGCGCCGAGCACGGACGTTTCGCGGCCCTCCTCCGCGAGAGGTTGGGCGGGGATGCGTTCACCGGTGGGATCGCCGCCGGCCGGGCCCTTCCGCTTGAGGCG
>JBPCRG010000678.1:0-9277 GCA_050997095.1 Thermomicrobiales bacterium
CTCGACCTCCAGCCGCGGGTGGAGCGGGTCGATCCGCTTGGTCAGGTGCAGGTCGACCACGGCGCGGTCGTCGAGGCCGAGCCCGGTGCAGAGCGCGTCGAGCGCGATCTTCAGGCCGCCGTCCAGATCGCGGCGGTTGGGGGTCTCGAAGAAGAAGGTGAGGTAGACGCCGAGGAAGGCGGGTTTGAACGCTTCCTCCATCTCCGGGGTGACGACCCCGTCCAGCCTCGCCCGTTCGAGCAGCTTGCGCACGTCCGCGTTGAACGCCTTGGCGCTCGTGCTCAGCACCCGCCGCTTGCCGACGGTCAGGTATTGGTTGTTGACCCCCGGCGGCAGCGGCAGGGTGATCCGCAGCGTCGGCGACGCGTCGGCGCGGTCGCTCATGGGCCGACGTCCATCAGATCTTGAAGACGGCGGGGAACGCCGGGTCGGTCAGGGCGAGGCGGTTCAGCTTGAACGGCGCGATCGGATACTCGGTCCGGCCCGAGATCGAGAGGTCGGCGGCGATCCTGCCCAGCAGCGAGGCGAACTTGGCGCCGTGGGCCGCGCCCTGCACGAGGGTGATCTGGGGATGCTCCGGCAGGCGGTCGACGATGAAGCCGCGGTCCGGCGGCATCGCGTAGAGGCAGGTGCTTGTCCTCAGGATCGGCCCGAGCGACCCGGGGATCCGCGCCTCCAGAAAGCGCAGCAGCTTGTCGAGCGGCCGGGCGTTGGCGGCCCAGCTGCGGTTCTCCGGGGTCACCTCGTCGCCGCCGACGTCGAGACCGGCCTTTGTCGCGACCTCGCCATAGACGGGGAAACCGTAGAACGACTCGGCTCCGCTCCAGATCCAGACCGGAAAGCGGTCCGGCTGGAACTCCTTGAGATTGGGCGTCGCGAAATAGATGACCTGCTCCTCGGTGATCGTCAGCGGGACCTGCGCGCCGGTCTCGCGCAGGAGGTCGTTGGTCCAGGCGTCGGCGGCGATCACGACCCGTTTCGCGGCGAACGTCTGCCCGTCCGTCTGGAGGGTGACGCCGTCGGCGGTGGGCGTCAGCCGCCGGACCGGCGTCTGCTCCAGGATCTCGGCCCCGCGCCCGGGCGAGCGCGGCGGTGACGTGGACCGCCTTGCGCGGGTCGAGCAGCCCCGTCTCCGGTTGGTGGAGCACGCGGGAGTCGGGGTCGAGCCGGAACTGGGGATGGCGGCGCATCGCCTCGCGGCCGTCGATGTCGTCGAACGGGATCGCGGCCGTCCGCATCGCGGCCGCGTAGGGCTCGACGTTCTCCGGCGCCTCGACCGGGGCCAGGTCGAACCCGCCCGAGGTGACGATCAGCCGCATCCCCGACTCCGCCTCCACCCCGCGCCAGCAAGCGTAGGTGTGCGGCGTCAGCGCGGTGTACTCGGGCGCGTGGTACGAGAGCCGGATGATCCGGGAGTGGTCGCCGAACGCGCCTCGGTCGTGGCCGAGCGCGTATTGCTCGAACGCGACCACCTCGCGCCCAAATTCACGGGCCAGCCAGTAGGCAGCCGAACTCCCGATCACCCCGCAGCCGACGACGGCGACCTCGTAGGCGGTCTTCATGAGTGCTCCGAGCCGTCGGCGGTAGACAGTAGGCAGAGACGAAGTGGCCCGTGCAAGTTCAATGGGCATCGCTTTCGACGCCGACGCGGTGCCCCAAACCGTCATTCCGAGCGGAGCCCGCAGGCGGAGTCGCGGGGTCCAGGAATCTCTTTGACCGAAGAGAAAATCTCGTCGGTTGGGCCAATAATAAATGTCGATGCACAGTGCGCGAAGGATGCCACATCAGGCGCCGACCCCAGGCCCCGGTCACCGATCTGTTTTCCGCCGCCAATGATTCCGAGCCGACGGGAGCGTTCCGTGGATGGCCGAAACCGCCGATGCCCTGGGCGGAATTGGGCAAATCTACGGATACGGCCGCATTTCCCCGGTGCTACGGTCGGATCGCGGTTCGGCGTGAGAACGCCCGACCCACGGGACGACGGCACGTTCGCCACGGGAGGCCAGACGATGACAGCGGAAGATGGTCCGGTTCGACGGCAGTTCAGCAGGCGCGGGTTCCTCGGCACGGTCGGTCTGGGAGCCGCGACGGCGGCGACGGGGGGATTGCCCGCGGTCGGGGCGGACGCCGCCGCGCCGCATCCGACCCCGGCCACGTTCGGTCGGCTCTTCGCCGCGCCGTCGTTCGCGGACGCGACCCCGGACGTTGTCGCCGCCCTGACCGAACTGGGCAGGCCGGGCGGGCTGCTCGACGCGGGGGACGCGCTCGACCGCAGCGCCAAGGACCTCATCGTCGACCTCGCCCTCAGCGAGGGAAACCGTAACAATCCCGACCACACCGCCGGCACGACCTTCGTGGGCCAGTTCCTCGACCACGACATCACCTTCGACGTGACCTCCCAGCTCGCGGTCCCGACCGTTCCGGAAGCCACCCCGAACACGCGCACTCCCTCCTTCGACCTCGAGTCGGTCTACGGAGCCGGCCCTAACGCATCGCCGCAGCTCTACGACCCGGTCGACCGGATCAAGCTCGCGATCGAATCCGGGGGGCTCTTCGAGGATCTGCCCCGGCGGGCCGACGGGCGGGCGGTCATCGGCGACCCGCGCAACGATTCGAACGTGATCATCGCCGGCCTCCACGCCGCCTTCATCCTCGTCCACAACCGGGCGGTGGACGTCGTGCGCGTCCAAGGCGACGTCACGGCCGACCCCGACGTCTTCGCCGCGGCCCGCCGGTTCACCGTCTGGCACTATCACTGGCTGATCGTCCACGAGTTCCTCCCCCTCTTCATCGGCCATAAGTTGACGGACGACATCCTCGCCCGCGGCCGGCGCTTCTATCGCCCGAAGCCGGGCCGCGCCTTCATCCCGGTCGAGTTCAGCGGGGCCGCCTACCGCTTCGGGCACAGCATGGTCCGCCCGTCGTACCGCGCCAATCTCGCCGGCGACTAGACAGAACCCTTCTTCGCCCTCGTCTTCGACCCCACCCAAGAGGGCGCGGCCGACCCGAAAGACCTCCGCGGCGGAGCGCGGGCCGCCCGCCGCTTCATCGGTTGGCAGACCTTCTTCGACTTCGACGACGGCGAGGTCAAGCCCAACAAGCGGATCGACACCAAGCTCTCGACCCCGCTCTTCACCCTGCCGCTCGGCGCGATCGCCAGCCACGACCTGCCGATCTCGCTGCCCCAGCGCACCCTGCTCCGGCATCTGACCTGGTCGCTGCCGTCCGGGCAGGAGATCGCCCGCAAGATGGGCGTCGATCCCCTCGGCGCCGGCGACCTCGACGAGCTGAAGGCCTTCGGGGCCGGGTTCGAGTGGCGGACCCCGCTCTGGTACTACGTGCTGAAGGAGGCGGAGCTGGTCGAGGACGGACTGCACCTCGGACCCGTGGGCGGGAGGATCGTGGGCGAGGTCATCCTCGGTCTCCTCCAGACCGACCCGAGCTCGTACCTGACCGTCCAGCCCGATTGGCGGCCGAGCATCCGCTCCCGCTCGGGCGGGCAGGATTTCCGGATGGTGGACCTGCTCACCTTCGCCGGGGTCGATCCCGACTCCCGCGGGCCATAGCGCCGCCCGCGCGGGGGCCGGCGCCGGGGCCCGCGCGTCCTGCCCGACCGCCCGATGCGGGTAGAATGCCGCGGCGGACGGGCTAACGGACTAGCGGGGTGGGCGACGGTGGAGGCGCGGCGATCGGGCGGCGGGGCGGGGCGGCGGCCGCTCGTCTTGGCCGTGCTCCTCTCCGGAGGCGGCCGCACGCTCGAGAACCTGCTGCGCGCGATCGACCGGGGCGACTTGGACGCGACGGTCGCGGTCGTCGTCAGCTCCCGGCCGGGCGTCCGCGGCCTGGAGATCGCCGGGGCGGCCGGGATCCCGACCGCCACCGTCGCGCGCGGCGGCCACCCCTCCGACGTCGCCTTCAGCGACGCGGTCTACGCGGCTGTCGCCCCCCACGAGCCTGATCTCCTCATCCTCGCCGGATTCCTGCGCCGCCTGGTCGTCCCCCCGCAGTGGGCGGGCCGCATCCTCAACATCCACCCCGCCCTGCTCCCCGAATCCGAGGCGGCGGGCAAAGGCTTCCACGGCGAGCGCGTCCACGCCGCCGTGCTCGCCAGCGGCGCGACCCGCTCCGGCGCCACCGTCCACATCGTCGACGACGGCTACGACACCGGCCCCGTCGTCCTCCGCGCCACGGTCCCCGTCCTCCCCGGCGACACCCCCGACACCCTCGCCGCCCGCGTCTTCGCCGCCGAATGCACGCTGTATCCGGAGGCGATCGCCGAGTGGCGTCGAGAGATGAGAGATAAGATATAAGAGATAAGGGGCACGGAAACGGATCGCCGACGTTTTCGCAGGCAGGAGTGACAATAATCACGGCCGCAGAAGCACGCCTCTCCTCGTTCCTTATCTCTTGTTTCCTATCTCTTATCACTACCCAAAGGAGACACCCTTGACCTACAAACACCCCGTCACCGCCTCGCGCGGGGTCGTCACGGCGAATCATCCGGAGGCGGGGGCGGCGGCGGTCGAGATGCTGGCGATGGGCGGCAACGCGGTCGACGCGGCGGTGGCGGCGCTCTTCTCGCTCTCGGTCGTCGAGCCGATGATGGTCAGCCCGCACGGCTCGGGGTTCTTCGTGATCCGCGACGGCCCGAGCGGACGCGTCGCCACGATCGACAACTACGCGGTCGTGCCCGGCGCCGCGCGGCCCGACATGTTCCGGCTGATCCCCGGCAGCCTCGAGAACGAGACGGAGGACGGCGCGAACGACGCTGGCTACTTGGCGGTCGGTGTGCCCGGCAATCTGGCGGGGTGGGCGGGCGCGGCCGGGCGCTTCGGCACGCTGCCGTTGACCGAACTGGTCGCGCCCGCAGTCCGGCAGGCGCGGCGCGGGTTCACCGTCGGCCCCTATCTCGCCCAATGCATCGAGCTGGAGCAGGCGCAACTCGCGCGCTTTCCCGCGTCGGCGGCGGTCTTCCTGCCCGGCGGCAAACCGGCGCCGGTGGGGGGCAGGATCGTCCGCAGCGACTACGCCGAGACGCTGGAGCGGATGGGCCGCTACGGCGCGGCCGAGCTGACCGACGGCGAGACGGCCCACGCGGTCGCCGCCGACATGGCGGCCAACGGCGGTCTGCTGACCCTCGACGACGGCCGCGCCTACCGCCTCTTCGACCGCGAACCGGTCCGCGGCGCGTACCGCGGCTTCGATCTCGTCGCGATGGGGCCGGTCTCGTCGGGCGGGCTGCACATCGTGCAGATGCTGAACATCCTGGGCGGCTTCGACCTCCGCGCCAGCGGCTTCGGCACGGTCGAGACGATCCACCTTCTGGCGGAGGCGCTGAAGATCGCATTCGCCGACCGGGCCCGCTTCGTCGCCGACCCCGCGACGAGGGATGTTCCGGTCGATTGGCTGACCTCCCCGGCCTACGCCGCCGAGCGTCGCGCGGAGATCGTGGCCAACGGCGACCGCGCGGGCGACTTCGCGGCCGGGCTCGGCGGCGGCGGCGAATCGGGCAGCACCACCCACGTCAACGTGGTCGACGCCGACGGCACGATGGTCAGCGCGACCCAGACGCTCAACGGCCTCTTCGGCTCGCGGGCGACCGTGCCCGGCACTGGGATGCTGCTCAACAACACGATGCGGCTGATGGACCCCGTGCCGGGCCGCACGAACTCGATCGCGCCTGGCAAGCGCATCCTGAGCAGCATGTCGCCCACGCTGCTGCTGAAGGAGGGACGGCCCTGGCTGGCGATCGGCACGCCGGGAGGGCACCGCATCTTCGCGGCGGTGATGCAGGGCATCGTCAACCTGATCGACCACGGAATGGGCGTGCAGGAGGCCGTCGAGGCCCCGCGCGTCTGGACGATGGGCCCCGTGCTCGAGCTGGAGGACGCGTTCGACGATCTCGCCGCGCTCGTCGCCGGTCTGGAGCGGCGCGGCCACCGCGTGCAGGTCGTGCCCAAGATCGCCGGCGGCATGAGCGCGATCCAAGTCGACGCCGAGTCCGGCCTCCTCCACGGCGCCTCCTGCTGGCGGGCCGACGGCGCGCCCATAGGCCTCTCCGGCGGCCCGGCGCGGCTGGTGGACGAGACGCCTTGGCAGTGATTCGTCAATGCCAGGGATACCATGGCGCCTAGAAGTCTCTTGGAATCGGGAACGACACTAGGTTTCAGACAGTCCGCCCGATCGGCGCGCTGGGTGTCGATTCAGGCGGTTGGCGAACGACTATATGTCAATCGGCGTGCAGACCATCCGCCGGATCGGCGCGACCGTCGCCGTCACGAAACGGAAGACCCGGCCATCCCGGGAGAGGAGCCAGATCCCATGGGCGTCGCCGCAATCTCGCGGTTCGTGCTGCGGCACAAGTGGTGGGTGATCGCCTTTTGGGTGATCGTGACGATCGTCGCCGCGGCGACCGTCTCCAAGGCGGTGGGAGCGCTCTCGCAGGACTTCAGCGTGCCCGGCAAGGAGGGCGCCGAGACCAACCAGGCGATCGTCGCGGCCTACGGCAACGGCGCCGCCAACCCGCCGCTCGTCCCGGTCGTCAGTCTGCCCGAGGGCGCGACCGCCGACTCCCCGGCCGTGAAGGGCGATCTGACCGCCCTCTTCGCCAAGATCAAGGGCGCGGCGCCCACCGCGCCGTTCGCCTCGACCTGCGACCCGGCCTTCGTCTCGGCCGACGGCCGGACCACCTTCGGTCTGGTCTTTCTGCCGCAGGCCTTCGGGTTCGGCGAGGCTCCTGAGGTCGCGGCGGTCAAGGGCGCGCTCGCCGGGGCCACCGTCGGCGGCGCCCCGGTCCGGCTGACGGGGTACAGCGAGCTCGAATCGGGCGGCGGGGGCGGGGGCGGCAGCGGAGTGCTCATCGAGACCATCTTCGGCGTGGTCGGCGCGCTCCTCGTGCTCGCCTGGGTCTTCGGCTCGTTTCTGGCGTTGATTCCGCTGCTGATGGCGGTCGTCGCGATCCTCACCACGTTCCTGGTGATCTGGGGGGTCACCACCGTCGCCGACGTCTCGTTCATCGTGCAGTTCCTCGTCTCGCTGATCGGACTCGGAGTGGCGATCGACTACGCGCTCCTGATCGTGACGCGCTGGCGGGAGGAGCGCGAGGCCGGGTACGAGAACCAGATCGCGGTCCAGCGCGCGATGGAGACGGCCGGCAGCGCGGTGGTCTTCAGCGGGACCACGGTCGCGATCGGCCTCTTCGCCCTGGTCGTCCTGCCCGTGCCGTTCCTGCGCTCGGTCGGCTACGGCGGGATGCTGATCCCGCTCGTCAGCGTCGTCGTCGCGGTCACGCTGCTGCCGGTGCTCCTGGCCACGGTCGGGCCGAGGCTCGACTGGCCGCGCCTGCGCAAAGGCTCGCAGGAGAGCAAGGCCTGGACTGCCTGGGGCCGCCTGATCGTCCGCTACCGCGTGCCGGCCTTCGTGCTCGCCTCCGCAATCCTGCTCCTGCTCCTGATCCCGGCGTTCTCGATCTCGCCGGGAGACTCGCGGGTCGACGCGCTCGCCAAATCCGGCGAAGCCAAGGACGCGCTCGTCGCCCTCGAGCGGTCGGGGATCGGCGGCGGGGTGCTGCTGCCCTTCGAGGTGCTGTCGACCGGCGGCGGCGACCCGGGCGCGGCGGTGGCCGCGCTGGGCAAATTGAAGGATGTCCGCGCCGCGATCGCGCCGGAGGGCGACGCCTGGCGCAGGAACGGCGACGCGCTGATCAGCGTGCTGCCCGCGGTCGACGCCAATTCGCCGGCCGGCAAGGATGTGCTGGACAGCGTGCGCTCCGCCTCCCGAGGGTTGTCGGGGAACGTCCGCACGGGCGGGTCGGCGGCCGAGAGCGCGGACTTCGTGGACGCGGTCTACGGCAACTTCGCGCTGATGGTCGGCCTGATCGCGCTGGTCACCTTCCTGCTGCTGGTCCGCGCCTTCCGCTCCATCCTGCTCCCGCTGAAGGCGATCATCCTGAACGTGATCTCGGTCGGCGCCGCGTTCGGCGTCGTCACCTTCGTCTGTCAGGAGGGGCACGGGGCCGGGCTGATCTGGGGCTACACCGCCACCGGATCGATCGTGGCCTTCATCCCGCTGATGATCTGCGCCTTCCTCTTCGGGCTCTCGATGGACTACGAGGTCTTCATCCTGGCCCGGATGCGCGAGGAGTACGACATCCACGGCGACACCGACCGGGCGATCGTGCGCGGGGTCGGGGTGACGGGGCGGCTCGTGACCAGCGCGGCGCTGATCCTCTTCCTCGCCTTCGCCGCGCTCGGCTCCGGCCCGGAGGTCTTCCTGAAGATCTTCGCGACCGGCCTCGGCGTCGGCATCATCATCGACGCGACGATCGTGCGGGCGCTGCTCGTGCCCGCCACCGTCTCCCTGCTCGGCAAATGGAACTGGTGGCTGCCAAGCTGGCTCGAGCGCTTCGTCCCGCACCCCTCCCAGCAGAAGTTGACGACGGGGCCGCAGGCCAGACCGTCGATCGCCGACTGAGCAGACGACGATTTTCGCTTCGCGCAAAGAGATTCCTGGGCCCCGCGACTCCGCCTGCGGGCTCCGCTCGGAATGACGGGGGTGGGGTGACCCGTCACGGTCGAAATCGGTGCCGATTGATCTTGCACAGACCAGTCAGGCCGACGGTGCAGGAGGCGTGCCCGAAAGGTCATTCTGAGGAACGAAGAATCTCGTCGCGCCTTTCTCGACAGGCCGACGACAGTTGGACCGGTCAGGATGACGAACTTCAAAGGGGATGCGGGAAGGGGTGGCCATCCCTTCCCGCATCCCCGACCGCGATACACTCAGACCGTGGGTCACCCGTACCGCGCGACCCACGTTTTGCGCAGGCGTTTGTACTCCGGGTCCTCCCGGGCCGCGACGTAGCGCTCGTGGAAGATCGCGGCGGCGGCGGCTTTCACGGGGTCGCCCGTGTAGGGCAGCACGGTCACGCCGTCCGGCGCGTATTTGCGGCCGCCCTTGTGGTTGGCGTAGCGCCGGGCCCGGGTCCAGCCCATCTGCAGGAACTTGCGCGCCATGTCCATGCCGACGAAGTCGCCGGCGTCCCGGTACGCCTCGAACATCGCGTGGATGCGGTCGGCCGACTCGCGGGCGACCTCCGGGGTCCGGAACCGCCAGTGCGGCAGGATCTCGCCCTTGTAGGGCTCGACCATCAGGACCCCCTGCTCGCCCTTCCCCACCCGATACAGCTCGGGAGTCGCGCGGAAGTCAATTTGGCCGTAGTCCAGCCCGTAGTCGAACGGGCCGACCGTCGTCTGGTCGCCCGGACCGGACGGTGCTGGAC
>JBPCRG010000685.1:0-4428 GCA_050997095.1 Thermomicrobiales bacterium
GACCGGCGGGACGTAGCTGCCGCCGATGGCGCGGACGACCTCCTCGGAGCGGTTCGGCGCGGGCTTGAGGTCGAGGGTGTGCACGTCCAGTCCGTGCGCGCGGAGCATCAGGGTCGCGGTCATGCCGATCGGGCCGGCCCCGTAGACGACGGCCGTCCTCGGCTCCCAGCTGGCGATCCGGCGTTGGACCGCCTGCGCCACGCGCCACGCCTTCTCCGCCACCGAGAAGGGCTCGACCAGCACCCCGACGGCCTCCAGCGCAGGGGGGACGCGCACGAGTTGACCCTCATCCTCCACGAAGCGCTCGGTCATGTAGCCGTGCAGACCCCGGATGCCGCGCTCCTTGTATTCCAGCAGGGAGCAGAAGTCGGACTCGCCCGCCTGGCACTGCCGGCAGGAGCAGGGACGGCGGGCGGTCGCGGTGACGAGGTCGCCGGGATGGAGGTTGGTCACGGCGGAGCCGACGCGCTCGACGACGGCCAGCACCTCGTGGCCGAGCACCAGGTTCGGCGAGCCCTCAGGCGCGGCGCCGAAATGCCCCTCGATCAGTTCCCGATCCGTTCCGCAGACTCCGGCGCGGCGGACGCGGACAAGGGCGTCGCCGGGGCCGACCTCGGGCAGCGCGATCGACGTGAGGTGGAGCGACCGCGGTCGGCCTGGAACGATGGCGAGACCTGCGGCGGTCGAGGGACTGGACACGATTGGACTCCTTCCGGCGAGAGGCGATTGGCGTATACTCGCAGAACGCCCGATTTCCGAATCGAGGCGAGTGTGATGTCCAGAACGGCGCGGCGGCAATGGCGGCGATCGTTCAATCAAGGTGGTGGCATAGTCGCATGCGAGTCGAGATCAAGGATTCCGAGTCGTTTGAGCAATTGCTGAAGCGGTTCACCAAGGGCATCGAGCGCTCCGGGATCATCCGGGAGCATCGCCGCGGTCTTCGCTTCGTCAGCGTTCAGGAAGAGAATCGCGCCAAGCGTCGGAAGGCCGAGCGCCGCCGACGACGAAACGCGGCCGCCTAAGCCAACTGAGCCGATCCGCTCTCGATGGGTCCGCTCGACAATCGATAGGCGTTCCTCTCGCGAAACGCCGGGGAACCGCTCGCCGGTCAGGGAAACCTGAACCGGCGTTTGGCGTTTTCGGGCGGACGGCAGTGGAGTGAGCATGCTCCGCTTGTGACTGAATGATCCGGCCACTTTCCGGTGCTATGATCCTCCGCGTCGAAGGTCGGACGGATGGACCGGGCGAGGCGCCCGCGGGGGAGTCGCAATGGCGGAGACGGGCGGACGGTACGACGCGATCGTGTTCGGCGGGGGGCACAACGGCTTGGTCGCCGCCTGCTACCTGGCGGGCGCGGGCCTGAAGACGTGCGTGCTCGAGCGATACCACAAGGTCGGCGGCGCGGCGGTCAGCGAGGAGATCGTGCCGGTTTTCACCTTCTCGACCGGCTCGTACGTGCTCTCGTTGGCCCCGCGTGAGATCTTCGACGAACTCGGCGCCTGGACCGAGGGGATCGAGTTGCTGGAGCGCAACCCGCGCTTCTTCGCGCCATTCCCCGACGGCTCGTCGCTGACGATGTGGAACGACATGGACCGGTGGCTGGAGGAGATCCGGCGGATCTCGCCGAAGGACGCCGCCGCCTACCCGCACTACGACGCCTTCGTCGAGCGCGCCTGCGCGGTGATGGACGACTACATCCTGCGCCGCCCGCCTTCGTGGCAGGAGGTCGCGGGGAGGTTCACCTCGCCCGAGGACGCGCTGGTCTTTCAGAAGTGCTATCTCGGATCGGCCGCGGACATCGCCGAGCATTTCTTCGAGAGCGAGCAGATGCAGGCGCTCGTCGCGGCCACCGGCATCATCGGCACCTTCCGCGGACCGCGGGACGCGGGCACGGGGTACGTCAAGCTGTACCACTCGATGGGCATGGCGACCGGGAACCGCGGGCGCTGGGCCTACGTGCGCGGGGCGATAGGGTCGGTCACGCAGGCGTTGGCGAAGGTGGCGATGAAGCGGGGCGTGACGATCCGGACCGACGCCGACGTCGCCCAGATCAAGGTCGAGCGGGGCCGGGCCACCGGCGTCGTGCAGCGGTCGGGCGAGGAGATCGACGCGAACGTCGTCCTCTCCAACGCCGATCCGAAACGGACCTACCTCTCGCTGGTCGAAGCGGGCGAGCTGCCGGAGGGGTACCGCCGGTCGATCGAGAACAGCAAGATCGAGAGTCCGGTGATGAAGATCAACATGGCGGTCTCGGAGTTGCCGCGCTTCACCGCCCTGCGCGACGATCAGCAGCGGCAGGGGCAGACCGGCGGGCTCTTCATCGCGCCCTCGATCGACTACATGCAGCGGGCCTTCTACGACGCCAAGGCGGGCAAACCGGCGGAGCACCCATTCCTGAACATCCACATGCAGTCGGCGATCGACCCGACCGTCGCGCCGGAGGGCAAGCACACGGTCTCGATCTTCACGCAGTACTACCCCTACACCCTGGCCGAGGGCACGTGGGACGAGCGGCGCGACGAGATCGCCAAGCACGTGATCGACGAGTTCGCGCTGTACGCGCCGAACGTGCCGGACTCGATCATCGGGATGCAGGTGCTGGCCCCGCCGGACATCGAGGCGCGCTTCGGGCTGACGGGCGGGCACATCTTCCAGGGCGAGCTGGTGCCGGAGCAGGCCTTCGACATGCGCCCGGTGCCGGGATCGTCTTCGCACGAAGGGCCGATCGGGGGGCTCTTCCTCTGCGGGTCGGGCGCGTGGCCGGGCGGCTGCGTGATGGGGGCTCCGGGGCACAACGCGGCGCAGGAGGTGATCGCGCGGTTTCGGGAGGTTCGGTAGGGAGGCGACGGGTTTTCCGCGATCGAAAGCCCAACGTTTCCCCAGTTTGAAATCGCCCAGAGGGCACCCGGCTCAACCTACAAAGCCTCTCCGAGGCTAGACCGAACATGCCCGGCCCGTTGATAGGTCTGAATTCTCCGAACTCCGCTGGGGAAACGTGCATCTGGTCATCGACGAGTGGCGCTGTCTGGCGTTTCGGGAGGCTGCTTTGAAAGTGTTGATCTCGGCGGATATGGAGGGGACCTGCGGGGTCGTTTCCTGGGTGCACGTGATGCCGCCGGAGTACGGCGGGGAGCCGTCGTCGCAGGTGGAGTACGACCGGGCGCGGCTGCGGATGACGCGGGAGGTGAACGCGGCGATCGAGGGTGCGCTGAAGGGTGGCGCGGACGAGGTGATCGTCAACGACAGCCATGACGGCATGCGCAACCTGATCCCCGAGGAACTGCACCCGGATTGCCGGTTCATCGCGGGCTCGGACAAGCCGCTGGGGATGATGCAGGGTGTCGATCTCGACGGAGTCGGCGCGGTGTTCTTCACCGGCTACCACGCGAAGGCGGGGACGCCGGGCGGGCCGCTGGCGCACACGTGGACCGGCTGGATCAACGACGTGCGGTTCAACGGCGTCTCCACCGGCGAGTTCGGGATCAACGCGGTCGTGGCCGGCCATTTCGGGGTGCCGGTCGTGCTCGTGACGGGGGACGAGAAGGCGGTCGCGCAAACCCGGCAATTCATCGGAGAGCAGGTCGTGGGGGTCGCGGTGAAGCAGGGGGTGTCCACCTTCGCCGCGCTCAACCTCCATCCGGCGACGGCGCAGCGGATGATCCGCGAGGCCGCCGAGCAAACTGTCCGGCGTGCGGACAAGGCCAGGCCGTTCAAGCTGCCTGCCGATTCGATCGTGGAGATCGAGTTCGATCACCAGACGCGGGCGGACCAGGCGGCGTACATCCCGACTGTGGTGCGGACGGGCGAACGGGCGGTCAGCTTCCGGCCGACGGACGGGGAGAACTTCGCGCACACGTTCCGGGCGATCGTGAAAGCCGGATCCGTGCGGATGTCGCCGTAGCTTCCGATGGGCGTTGAGGAGGCGATCGACTTCGCCACTCCCCAGGCGTTCGAGACGTGGATGGCCACCCATGGCGCGCTTCGCCGCGAGCTGTGGGCGGCCATCTTTAGGAAAGCCTCCGGGCGGCAGACCGTGACGTTCGACCAGCCGCTCGAGGTCGCGCTGTGCAGGGGTTGGGTGGACGTGCTGACGAAGGGGATCGACGACCTCCGCTACGGCATCAGGTCCATTCCGCGCGTGAGGGACACCGACTGGTCGGACGGCAGCCGGGTGAATGGCTGCCTTGGAGAAACCGACGAGATCCTTCGTTCCTCAGGATGACCTCATGAGGATGCGCGCTCCAAACGTCATTCTGACGTAGGAAGAATCTCGTCGGTTGGACGGACGGCGGTGCCCGCTTCGCGCGATGAGATTCCTGGACCCCGCGACTCCGCCTGCGGGCTCCGCTCGAAATGACGGGGATGGGGCGTCGCGTCGTCGCCACGAACGATGCCAATCGATCGTGCACAGATCATTGAGGGAACGAC
>JBPCRG010000702.1:0-7987 GCA_050997095.1 Thermomicrobiales bacterium
CTCCCCCCCCCCCGCTCCGCCATCAGCCAGTCGGCCCACGCGTCCAGCCCCGCGCCGGTCCGGCACGAGACCTCGAAGATCGGCGCGCCAGGGTTGAGGGCGCGCACCGACTCCGTGAACAGGCCCAGGTCGAAATCGACGTGCTGGATCAGATCGGTCTTGTTGAGGACGATCACTTCGCTGATTGCGAACATCTCCGGATATTTGATCGGTTTGTCGTGCCCTTCGGCCACCCCGACCAGGCAGAGCCTCAGATGCTCGCCGAGCGCCCAGTGGGTCGGGCAGACCAGGTTGCCCACGTTCTCGATGACGAGGACGTCGATGCCGGAGAGGTCGAGACCGTCGAGCGCGCGGTCGACCATTCCCGCCTCCAGGTGGCAGTTGCCGCCGGTGTTGATCTGGAGCGCGTCACGGGCGCCGGCCGCGAGGACCTTCTCGGTGTCGATGGTGCCGGCGATGTCGCCCTCGATCACGCCGACGCGGGCGCGTCCGCGCAGCGCCCCGATCGTGCGCACGATCAGGCTCGTCTTGCCTGCCCCCGGCGCCGCCATCACGTTGACCGCGAGCACGCCGGCGGCGTCGAACCGCTCCCGGTTGCGTGCCGCTTTCTGGTCGTCGCCGGCCAGCATGTTCTCGAGGACCTGCACGATCTTGACGGTGTGCACGCTCATGTTTGGAACTCCAGACTCTCGATCATCAACTCGCTGCCGTCCTCGGTCGCCGTGCCGACGGTTCCGCACCGCGGGCAGCGGAAATCAGCGTGCGCCGGATGGAAGTCGCCGGCGCAGGCGGGGCACTCGAAGCGCATCAGGGTCCGGCGGACGTTGAGCCGCGCCCCCTCCGCCACCGTGCCCGGCGTCAGCAGGTCGAAGGCGAAGAGCAGCGAGTCGTCGACGACGCACGCGCGCTCGCCGACGATCAAATTGACCGCCACGACCTTGCTCGCCTCCAGCCGTTCGGCATGCGCCTCCACCCGCTCCAGCAGGTAGGCCATCACCGAGAGCTCGTGCAACGCCCGCGCTCCCCGGTCACATCCGCCGCATTCGAAGATACCGCCGGATGTCCGGCAGCAGCACCGTGGCGAAGGCTCCAGCGGCCACGAGCACGATCGTCACGAACAGCGACAGCAGCCAATTCACAGCTCAACCTCCCGTCAGCGTCGAGAACGCGGCGTTCGCCGTTCGAACGCCGCATGTTTGGGAACGACCCCGGCGCCGGTCATCCGGCATGGTCCGTCACCACGACATCGCGCGCATCTTCCGATACCGCGCGATGTCCGGCAGCGACTGGACGATGAGCGCCGGCGCGGGGACCACAACCGCTCCCAACATCCATCTGAGCACGACCCCCATCCTTTCCTTCTCCATCGCCGGACATGCCCTCCGCGCCGGCGTCGATTCCGTCCGCTACGGACGGCCGCCGGACGCGCCGGCGGCCGTCTCCGCGCCGATCTCCGCGACGAGGCCACGGACGACCCGCACCGCCTCATCGACCGCCCGCGCGACGGGCTCGCTGAGACCCATCCCTTCCTCGACCGTGGCCGGCTCGCAGCCGACGACCACCACCCGCCGGACGTTGCCGCCGAGCACCCGCAGCAGCCCGAGGACCGCCGTCGGCTCCATGCTGTGCGCGTCCATCAGCGGGCTCTCGCCGGCCGCCGCCGCCGCGGAGGGTCCCGCGGCGGAGAGGTCGGGCTCGATCACGTAGACCGTCCCCGGCGCGCCCCCCCGCGGCGCGGCATCGACGAGGATCGCCGTGTCGTAGCCGTCGCCCAGCTCGTAGGCGAGATGCATTCCCCGGATCCCGAAATCGGCGACCTTGACCCCCGCGGGCATCGGCGCCGCCGCCAGCCGCCGCGCGACCTCGACGCCGAACCCGTCGTCGGAGAGAAAGATGTTGCCGATCCCGGCGACAAGGACCCGTCCGCTCATGCGCTCTCCGCCACCGGCTCGACCTCGTCGGGCGCGAAATAGAGGAACCGGCCATGGCTCCGCTGCAGGTCGGCGTTCGGATCGTCGGCGAGCGTGACCGCGAGGTAGGCACCGTCATCGACATCGAAGAGGACGGCCTCGACTGTCGCGATCCGCCCGATCAGGAACATGTCCTGCGCGTCCGCCCGGCGCTTGCCCGGGGCGAGCCGGACCCGGCTGCCCCGCGCGACGGCGGTCCCGCCGACGAGCACGCTGTCGATGTCCGGCGAGACCGAGGCATCGGAGCCCGGATCCCACCAGGGCGTCTGCGCCGACGGGTCCGGCCCGCTCGGGCCGGGGACGTCGCGGAGAAAGCGGAGCGCGCCGTGGAGCCGGTCGAGCATCTCCTGGGGCATCGAGTCGACCCGGTCGATCAGCGCCGCGGAACGGGGATCGGTCGCCCGCGCCTCCCGCTTCTCGTCGTCGGTCAGCGCCATCGTCCGCAGCGTCAGGATCTCGTCGATCTCGGTCGCGTCGTAGAGGTCGCCGGGGCTCGCCTCCGCGATCGCGGGATAGTCATAGAGGATGATCGGCGAGGAGAGCACGAGATCGCGCCGCTCCGGCGCGCCGATCAGCACCGGCCAGGTCTGCAGGTTCTCGCACGCGGCGGCGGCGGGCCGGGCCCACTCCGGCGGCTCCAGCAGCGAGATGAACGCCGCCCCGGTTCCGGCCACGTGCAGGAGGGTGTGCGCCGCGAGCAGCGAGCGCCGCAGCGCCTCGTCCCGCCCCGCCCCCGGTTCGTTCCACGGCGTCAGGTTCTCGGTGCGGACGCGCACCTTGACGGTCCCGTACGGCCCTGCGATCGGCTCCGCGGCGATCCGCGCGAGGCCGGAGAGCGGCCAGCGTTCGCGGACGATCCGGCCAGCCGGCCCGCCGCCGTCCGCGGCGAGCGGTTCGACCTCGCGGCCGCCGGCGATCTCGATCGCGACGCTCCGCCCGCCCGCGAGCAGGTCGGCGATCCGGAACTCCGCGTCGATCTCCTGGGCGAACCCTTCGTCCCAGGAGATGTGGTCGCCGCCGCCCGCCCGCAAGGAGGCGACCGGCTTGAAGCCGCCCCGCCCGTCGTCCGCCTCGACGCGCTTACGCTGCGCCTGCAGGAACCGGACCTTGATCCGCAGCGTCGCCGCGTCGCCCGGCTCGAGGACGCATTCGGTTTGGCTCGACCACGGCTCCGCCGGACCGGCCTCGCTCCACGCGCGCGGGACGAGGACGCCGAACTGCCAGCGCATCTGGTTCTTCTGGGCCGACGCGCGGTAGGGATAGAGGACGTAGCCCTCGTAGAGCACCGTGTCGGCGACCTGGCGGGCGAGGTCGAAGCTCACGTCCCCTCCTCCCTGGCCGCGAGGAGCGCCGTCAGCGCCTCGTCCCAGCCCGTCATCGCCTGCCGGGCCTTGAAGCGTTGGAGGGCGTCGATCGTCTCCCGCCGGATCCGGATCCAGCCGCTGTCGGGAAAGGAGGCGTCCATCGCCTCCCGCCAGACCCGGACCGGAAGCCGGTAGCTGGCCTCCTTGTGCCACGGCACCTGCGAGACGGAGAACCCGTTTTCCGTCTTCGTGAAGACGGTCCCGCTGAAGAGGAACAGGAAGGGGATCTCGCCGTCGTCGAGCGCATGGAAATACTTCGCCGAGGCGACCTCGAAATCGTAGGTGCAGGGGATGGCGAGTTCGGTCTCGACGCAGCCGGTGAAGCGCGGCGCCATCAGCGAGGCGTTCGTGAAATGCATCGGCTTCAACGTCTCGCCCCACCGCGCCGTCTCTCCGAACAGCTCCAGCAGCCGCTCCGCCTCCGCGGGCGCGTAGCGCCGCTTCTGCGCCTCGATCCGGACCTGCACGCGCAGCGCGATCGCCTCGATCGCCGCCCCGCTCAACTCCGCGATCCGCAGCTTGAAGAGCAGCGTCGGCACGATCGCGTACGGCTCGGCCTTCCCGTCCAGGCAGTCGAACACGAGGCCGCCCATCTCAGGCCCCGGCCCCGACGACGCGGCTCCTGCCGCGGAGATCGGCGAAGAATCCGTCGATCTCCCGCCAGACCTCCTCGCCGCCCGCGAACCCGCGCCAGTGCAGGCGGACCCGCCCGACCAGCTCGTAGCAGGCGGAGATCGGGGCGAGGTGGCAATCGGTCGCCTCGCCGGTCCGGTTGAGCAGCAGCGCCTCCACGTCCGGATCGATCCCGGCGAACGCCGGGTTCGCCGCCATCACCTCGTCCCACGTCTCCAGGGGCAGCAGCGACTCGGTCGCGCCGGCCGGGCTCGGGTAGAAGGCGACGAAGCGGCCAAGCGCGGAGTTCAGGAAGACGAAGGCCATCTTGACCGGAATCTGGAGACCGTCCCATTGACCCGTGCTCAGCGCGAACCTCGGGTCGTAGAGATGGCGGTCCGGCACGGCCCGGTACTTGCCCTGGGCGGCGCCGGTGTGGGTGAACAGGAGCCAGCACCCCCGGCAGACGCACATCAGCGCCCGGCGCTCGATGTTGACGACATGGGAGTGCTCCGGCGCGATCGGCTCGCCGCACATCTCGCAGCGTTCGCCGGTGCTCGGCTTCGGCGCCCGCGTCTGCTCCAGAAATCGCCGCAGTCCGGGCGGGGACGACCCGTTCGTCGTGCCTGGGGTTTTGGAGACGCTCACGCCGCCCCCGCCGGAATGGCCACGCGCACCCCGTCCGCTTCCGCCAGCAGCGGCAACGGATCGAGGTGCAGATCGCGCCGCGCCGAGTTCCGTCCGGCCAGCCGGACGTCGTACCGCTCCCCGCAGAACGGAAAGGGGAGCATCGCCCGATCCAGCTCGCCCTGCGTCCAGGCCGCGCCGCAGCCGGGACAGGCGTTGCGGTAGGCGTAGAGGTCGCTGTCGACGCGGCAGACGACGATCGATGCGCCGGCCACCTCGGCGGTCGTCAGCGTGCCTTGTTCGACTGCGCCCAGACCGGCGAGGGCGACCCACGCTCCATCCTGCGCGCCGCTTCGGCCGCTGCCGCCGGACGCGTCGGCGCGGCCGTTCCGGCGGAGCGAATCGAGCGAGATCACCTTCGGCGGGGGTTCGGCCACGCCTTCGACCTCGATCCGTGTGACCTCGGGAGCCGCCTCCAAGATCGCCCGCTCGATCGCCAGCTTGACCGTGACCGTCGACGAGGGGCAGCCGTGGCAGCTTCCCTCCAGCCGCAGGTGGACCACGCCATCGTGGTCGATCCCGCGGAAATCGACCCCCCCGGTGTGCGAGCCGAGGTATGGCCGGACTTTGTCCAGAGCCTGCTGGACGCGCGTCCCGACGTCCACCGGATGCAGATCGTGCAGCACGAGCAGGCTCGCCACCAGTTCGTCGCCGGCCAGGCGGCTCAGCGTCGCCCCGCCGTCCGGCTCCGCCGCCATGATGGCGACGATCCGCTCAAGCCCCGCGCCGTAGAACTCGACAAGCAGCCCGACGAGCTCCTCAGCCTTCTCCCGCGTCTCATCATCCGCGACCGCGCGCAGCGCTTCGAGCGACGACTCGATGCGGTTCCCGATCTCGCGCGTGTTCCGAGCTTGCGCCATTGCGTCGCCTCTCGTGGAGCCGTGAGTAGGCGGTAGGCAGAACGTGCTTCCACCGCCTACCGCCTACTCGTCGCGGCTCAGAACTCACGGCTCACCGCTATCCCAACAGATTCGGCAGGATCGGCGAATGGAATTCCTTCACCACCCGGCCGTCGCCGAGATACATGTGGACGCCGCAGGGCAGACAGGGATCGAACGAGCGCACGGCCCGCATGATGTCGATCCCTTTGAATTTGTCGGGCGGGTTCTCCTCGAAGATCGGCGTGTTCTGGACCGCGTCCTCGTACGGTCCCGGCGTGCCGTAGGAGTCGCGGACGCTGCCGTTCCACGGCGTGGGCGGATACGGATGGTAGTTGGCGATCTTGCCGTCCCGGATCACCATGTGGTGGGAGAGGACGCCGCGGACCGCCTCCGTGAAGCCGCAGCTGTCCGCGTCCTGCGGGACCTTGAACGGCTCCCAGGTCTTGGTGTGGCCGGCGCGGACCTCGGCCAGCGCCTTGTCCAGGAAATGGAGCGCGCAGGCGGCGGCGTAGGCCTGGAAATAGGTGCGCGCCCGGTCGCGCTTCAGGGCGTTGCTCCACTTCGGAATCTTCCACTCGAAGGTCGTCGCCGGTCGCAGCGCCGTCTTCGGCAGGTTGATCACCACGCTCTCGCCGGTCGACTTGACGTAGCCGATGTCGACCAGCCCGGCGAGCGCCGTCGTCCACAGCCGGGCGAGCGGACCGCCGCCGGTGTCCAGGGGCAGATGGGCCTTGCCGTCGAACCAGCGCGGCGACATCGTCCAAGAGTACTTGTCGTCGAAATCCCGCTTCTGCGGCTTCGGGATGGTGTGCTGGTTCCAGGGGTGGCGGCGGTCGACCGGGTTGCCCAGCGGATCTTTCGTGACGAACATCTCCTTGTCCTCCCAGTCCTCGTAGAAGGAGCTGCCGAGGAGGATCCGGATGCCGAGGTTGATCTCGACCAGGTCCGTGGTCACGAGCTTGCCGTCGACGACGACGCCGGGGGTGACGAACATCTTCCGCCCCCAGTTCGTCATGTCCTTGTATTCGAAGTTGCAGGCGTCCGGGTCCTGGAAGGCGCCCCAGCAGCCGAGGAGCACGCGCCGCCGCCCGACCTCCTCGTACCCCGGCAGCGCCTCGTACATGAAGTCGAACAGGTCGTCGTGGAGCGGCACGACCCGCTTCATGTGCTCGACGTAGCGCATCAGCCGGGTCATGTAGTCGGTGAAGAGCTGGATCGTCGCCACCGTGCCGACGCCGCCGGGATAGAGGGTGGAGGGGTGGACGTGCCGCCCCTCCATCAGGCAGAACATCTCGCGCGTGTACCGGCTGACGTGCAGGGCCTCGCGGTAGAACTCGCCCTCGATCGGGTTGAGCGCGGTCATGATGTCGGCGATCGTGCGGTAGCCGTGGAGTTGGGCGTGCGGCGCCTCGGTCTTGACCGCCAGCTCCCAGACCGTCGGGTTCGTGTCGCGGATCATCTTCTCGCAGAAATCGACGCCGACCAAGTTCTCCTGGTAGATGTTGTGGTCGAACATGAACTCGGCGGCCTCGCCGAGGTTGACGATCCACTCGCCGAGGTGCGGCGGACGGACGCCGTAGGCCATGTTCTGCGCGTAGCAGGAGCAGGTGGCGTGGTTGTCGCCGCAGATCCCGCAGATGCGGCTGGTGATGAAGTGGGAGTCGCGGGGATCCTTCCCCTTCATGAAGATGCTGTAGCCTCGGAAGATCGAGGAGGTGCTGTAGCACTCGGCGACCTTGTGGTTGCCGAAGTCGATCTTCGTGTAGGTCCCGAGCGAGCCGACGATCCGGGTAATCGGGTCCCAGACCATCTCGGTCAGGTTCGCGTTTTTTTCCGTCTTCTTCGGGGCTTTGTAGAGCTAGGTCGCCATCGACTCCGATTCTCCTTCCGCTGCGAATCCGCGTCAGGTCCTGGCTCCCGGCCGCCTCTCAGCCGCCGGTCTGGAGGTTGGGGCTCTCCTCGTCGATCGGGTCCTGGGCGCCGACGCCGGTCGAATCCCTGGCCGTCGACGTCCCGACCGGGCGCTTGGTCGGACCCTGGAATCCGGCGTCCTGCCGTCCGGCCTCTTTCCCGGCCATCTCCTCGCCCCGCCGGGTCTGGCTTTCGCCGACGCCTTTCGTGTCCTTCTCGTCGTTCGCCATCGTCATTCGCTCCTCGTCCGCGGCGGACCCCAGGATGCGCGGGCTCCGCCGCCGGATCTTTCGCTCACAAACGTGCCATCCATCGCGTCGAACGCGCGAGGCTCGTCACCGCCAGGGCTTCTGGTACCCGGTCGTCAACTCGCCGCCGCAATGGCGCCATTTCGGCTCCTTGTCGACCGTCTTGAGGGTGACGGTGCGCAGCCCGCGGATCAGGTTGCCGTAGAGGCCGCTGGCCACGGTCGAGACCCGCGCGCCGGGCGGCTCGTCCATGAACGGCATGAACTTGTCGGGGAAGCCGGGCATCGTGCAACCGATGCAGATGCCACCGACGT
>JBPCRG010000051.1:0-3324 GCA_050997095.1 Thermomicrobiales bacterium
CGGCAAGCGTTCCCTCCAGTGCGGCGCGAAACGCCGACGCCGCGTCGTCCGCGTGGATCGACGCTTGGTACGCCTCAGCACGACCGAACACCCGAGCGGTTCCCTCGCGCGCCGCTTGCAGCAGCGCGGCGGTCGCTGGGTTGTCCGGTCCATAGAGCTGTCCCAGTCGCAACACAACGCCGCGCCCGCCGGTCGCTGCGAAGCGAGCCACCTCGGCTTCGGCGTCGAGGTCAGAGGCGAGGATCGGCGGCGGGTCGAGCGGCGCGCCTGTCTCCACCCACGCGTCCCCAGCGTCGCGGTAGAGGAAGACGACGCTCGGGTAAACGAGGACGCCGACCCCGCCTTTCAGCGCCGCCTCCACCAGGTTGCGCGTGCCCTCGCGCCGAGTCCCGTTGTTCGCCTCCCATGCGGTGTGGCGCTGGGCGGCCGGCTGCGCGGGAATCTTGCTGGCGAGGTGCAGGAACGCGTCGCAGCCGGCGAGGGCGGCTCCCAGCGACCCCGCGTCAAAGAGATCGGCCTGGGCCGCCTCGACGCCGGATCCAGAGACGCGGGCGGCATCATCCGATCCGTGCGTCATCGCGCGAACCTCATGGCCACCCCTTGTGAGAACCGGGATCGCTGCACGCCCGAGCACGCCCGTGGCGCCGGTGACGAAGATCTTCACGATCGTCCTCCTTTCACTACGCTCGCCGCCCGTGCGCTCGGCCGCTCCTCCCGTTCGAGCGCCGTCGCCTCGGCCTGTCCCGGCGCACGGAGGGCGACGTAGACGGCCGCGGCCAGCGCCGCACCCGCCGCCGCCAGCAGGGCAGCGGCGATCCCGTTGACGAAGGACCGCTGTGCCGCCACGGCGAGCGTCGTGCCCGTTGGACCCATGCGCCGGATCGCGTCCGACTGAGCAAATGCCAGCGACCCCATGGCGCGCCGGGCAATCTCCGGGGGCAGGGCCGCAGTTGCGCCGGCGAGACCGGCGCGGTAGCGATCGTTCACGATGCTTCCCAGCAACGCGATCCCAAGCGCGCTTCCGAACTCTCGCGAGGTGTCGTTCACGGCGGAGGCCACGCCCTGCTTGGCCAGCGGCAGCGAGCCGACGATGGCTGTGGTGGCCGGCGTGGCGGCGAGCGCCATCCCGGCCGCGAAGACAACGAGTCCGATCGCGAACCGCCAGTAGATGAGGTCGACGCTCACGCGCGAGAGCAGGACCAGCCCGCCCGCCAAGAGCACCAGACCGGCGGCTCCAACCCGGTTGACCCCAAAGCGTTCCGCCAAGTCCGGGGCGCGGCGGGAGAGCGGCAACAACACCGCGGGCAGCGGCAAGAGCGCCAGCGCGGCCTTGAGCGGCGAGAATCCGGCGACGAATTGCAGGTACTGCAGCCCAACGAAAAAGAACCCGAAGACCGCAAAAAATTGGACCATGATTGAGAGCGCGCCGGTGCCGAACCCGGGCAGGCGGAAGAGGCGCGGGTCGAGCATCGGCTCGGCTCGGCGCAGCTCCCAGGCGACAAAGCCGCCGAGCGCGAGCGCGCCGAGCGCCAGCGCCCCCAGGGTCAGACTGTCGCGCCATCCCCGTTCGGGGACCTCGATGATGCCGAAGACCAACCCCGCGACGCTCGCCAAGGAGAGGAGCGCGCCGGGCGCGTCGAACGCCGGCGGATGGGCGTCGCGGGAGTTGGGCATGATCCGGACCGCGCCGAGCAGGGCGAGCCCGGCGAGGACGACGTTGAGAGCGAAGAACGAGTTCCAGGCGAAATAGCGCAGGAGCACGCCGGATCCGAGCAGGCCGAGGACGCCGCCGCCGCCGGCGATCCCGGTCCAAATGCCGACCGCGCGTCCGCGCTCCTCGGGCGGGAACGAGGTCGTGACGACCGAGAGGGTCACGGGCATGACCGCTGCGGCGCCGACCCCCATGACCGCCCGCAGGGCGATCAGAACGGCGGGGTCGCGCGTCGTCATCGCCCCCGCCGCCGCGGCCCCGAAAAGCACGAGCCCGGCAAGCAGCACGCCCCGGCGGCCATAGCGGTCGCCGACGGCGCCCGCCGCGAGCAGGAGTCCGGCGAAGACGACGGTGTAGGCGTCGACAATCCATTGCAGCTGGCTCTGCGTGGCTCCGGTGTCGCGGGCAAGGTCGGGCAAGGCGACGTTGAGCCCGCTCACCGCGGCGACGACCATCATGACGGCCAGCGCCACCACGCCAAGGATGGCGCGGCGCTGATGTGGGGAGAGCGGAACAGTTGGCGACACGGCGAGCCTCCTGATACAATTCAACACATGATGAAATCTACAAGTGTTGAATTCAGTTGTCAAGCGCGGAATCAATGAGTTCGACCGGAACGCTTGGGCGTCGTCCGGGCGAGAGCGGCACCCGTGCGGCGATCCTCGCGGCCGCGCGCGAACAGTTCGCCGCGCTCGGCTACGACCGCGCCTCAGTGCGGGTGATCGCGCAGGCGGCTGGCGTCGATCCCGCGCTCGTACTGCACTTCTTCGGCTCCAAGCAGCGGCTCTTCGTGGTCGTCGCCGAGTTGCCGTTCGACCCCGTGGTCGTGCTCCCAGAGCTGCTGTCAGGGGACCGGCACGAGGTCGGGGAGCGGCTCGCCCGGTTCCTTGTCGGAGTGCTCAACGCCGAGGAGGGACGACGACGCGTCACGGGACTGATCCGCGCCGCAGCGAGCGAGAAGGAGGCCGCACGCCTGGTGCGCAAACTGGTGGAGCGGGAGCTCTTCGCGCCACTAACCACGGCGCTTGGGGCGGACGACGCGCCCCTGCGCGCGTCGCTGATCGGGGCGCAGGTCGTCGGATTGGTCATGGCTCGCTACATTGTAGCCGTCGAATCGCTTGCCTCGGTTGATGTTGAGACCATCGTCGGAGCGCTCGCCCCAGTGTTCCAGCACTTCGCCACCGGAGCGCTCAAGACCGGTTCGCCGCCATCGAGTCACGCTCAGTAAGCTAAGCCAGTGTCGGGCTGTCTTTGGGATCAGCGAGGGGGGCCGCGACCGGCGACGACTCGGCTTATGGGGGATCGAGCGGTGCGTCGCCGCGCCGACGATTGCGAGATTCTATCAAGACCAAACTATCCACGAGCTTCCAAGCCGCCCACCCGCTCATGGTCAGTCGCACTCCGCGCGGCAGCTGTGACAACCCTGTCAGAGAGACTCCTAGATCGGCGTGACGAGGTTCTTGAGCACCCCGCCGCTGAGCGAGGCCGCCATCGCCTCCGCGAAGCTGGAGAGCGGATAGGCCTCGGCGATCAGCGGTTTGACGTTCAGGGAGCCGTCCGCAATCGCGGCGATCGTTTTAGGGTAACAGTAGGGGCCGAGGTGACTGCCGTGG
>JBPCRG010000053.1:0-9539 GCA_050997095.1 Thermomicrobiales bacterium
AGCACTGTGTTCGGTTCTGGGGCCGGCCGAGGGGTGAATGCGGCGTGCCTCCCGATTTATTCGCAGCCGGCGTCCACGCCCGCCCGGCGATGGTTCATCGGGACGGGACGACCGTCGCGCTTGAGCAGCGTCTTCAGGTCGGCGCGGGCGAACGCCCCCTTCGCATACCGGGGCCCGCTGTTGCCGCGCTCGGCGAACTGGACGTGGTTGATCGTCAGGAACAGGGCGCTCCCCGCGGACTTGTCGACCACGTCGGGCGGGATCAAGACGAGTTGGTCGCCGCCGTCCATCAGGACGATCAGTTCGGTGACTTCGCCGGCGGCCTCGTCGACGACGACCTTCTTCAGCAGGCCGACTTTGCCGTCGGTGGCGTAGACGGGACCGTTGCGCTCGTAGCGGATGTGCTTGTCGCGGCGGAGCAGAAGCTCGGGCGGGATCGCGGTGGCGTCGTCGCGCTGCTGCTGCCTGCGGGCGCGCTCCTTCTCGACTTTCCGGGTGGGGGAAGGTCCGCTCAGGATCGAATGCGTCACGTCGTCGTCTCCTTCGGGTCGCGGACGGTGCTCGGAGGCCGTCGGTCTGGTCTGCTCGGTCAGGCGGCGGCGGTCCGTTTGACGATGAATGGGTCGCCGATGCCGCCGACCCGACCCTTCAGGAAGAAGATGAGGGGAATCATCAGCAGAGCGGGAATGACCCAGATGAACTTGAGCAGTTTCGAGAGGATGGCGACCGGCTTGGCCGATGCGCTGATCATCGTCACGTGCTTGCTGGAGCCGTCGACAGTCATCGAGACGGTGTCGCCCTTGACGATCGCGCCGAAGGGGGAGGTCTTCCCGCCGCGGGTGATCGTCGCGGCGCCGTCGACCGTGTAGGCGATCGCCGCATTGCTGCCCGCCTCGCGGACCCAGATCTGTCCGCCGCTGACGTCGACGACCGCGCCGCCGACGGCGACGGGAGCCGGGGTGGCCGTCGGCTCGGGGGTCGGCATGGGCGTCTGGGTGGGTTGGGCGGCGGCGGTGGCGGTCAGCCCGGCGATGGCCATCCGGGTGGCCTGCGCGTCCGCGGCGTCCGCGGTGGCGGTCAGCGCCGCCGATCGCGCGTCGGCCGTCGCCTTCGCGGCGTCGCCCTCGGCGAGGGCGGTCGAGGTCAGGTTCGCGGCGGCCGCGGCGGTCGAGGTCATGTGGTTGGCGGCGCGGACGGTGGCGGTGAGTTGGGCGTTGCGGATCGCGATCCCGTCACCCTTCATCGTGATCTGGGTGTTGGCGGCGTTGTACTCGATCGTCCAGCCGGCGGAGAAGGTGCGCCAATCGATCTTCTGCGCCGCGAGCCGGACCATCAGGTCGGCGAGCTTGGCGCGGAGGTCCGCCGGAATCGCGACCGCGCCGACGTTCTCCTGGGCGAGCAGCGCCTTGTCGATCGCTTCGGACGTGGTGAGCTTGTCGATGACGACCGTCTTCTGGGTCTCGAGCACGATGTTGCTGGCGGCCGGGATGTTCAGGAGCGCGTTGCCGATGTCGACGGTCAGCGCGAGCTCCTCCAGCGCGAGCCGCTGGCGCTTCCTGCTGGTCGAGCCGCTGTCGCAGGGGGCGATGCTCCAGGTCTTGAAGACGCCGGGCAGCGCGGTCCTGCCCTCGGCCGGCGCGTCGTTCGGCGCCGCGACGACGAGGGTGCCGTCACCGATGCCGGCGGTCACGAGCGCCATCGCATACATGCTCGGGGTGATCACGGTGACGTTGCGGGTGGTGACGTTGAGACCGCCGCCGAGCGTGCCGCAGGTCAGCGCGGTGGATGAGTAGGCGGACTGGACGTTCGTGTCCATGATGCCGGACATGGCCTTCTGGGTGTCGGCGACGGTGATGGTCTCGATCCGGTCGCCCGGCTTCGCGCCGAAATAGTCGATCAACTCCTGCTTCTGGGCCGCGTCGAGACTCTCGCCGAGCATGATGGTCTTGCCGCTGTCGGCGGCCAGACCGGCGTGGGCAAGAAGTCCGGCGAGCACGGCGAAGAGGAGGGTGAGGAGGAACGCCCGCTGACCGCGGGTCGGCGAGAGGCGGCAGGGCGTCGTGCGGACGGTGGATGGCATCGGCGAGGCTCTCCTCGGACCGGATCGTCGGCATCAGGGTCGGGCTGGCTCGGGCGCTTTGGGCCTCGATGCTCTGGAGGGCGCGCCGCGCCTGGACACCCTCATATCGTACTCAGCCAAGCGCGGAAATCGTCTGACCAGATAGTCCCGAGTCCCGCGCGAGTCCCGCCGCGGGTCGGGGTGTCCGGACGGACGGGCGCGTTCGGCGCCATGGCGAGGGGGTCATCATTCCCCCCTCTTCCCGGACGGAAGAGGGGGGAGGCCGCCTTGGTCCCGCCGGTCGCTCTCCTTGAGATTGGGAGCGGGACGATGCATCGACCTTTCGTCGCAGGTGAGCCCATGCCCTGGAATTTCGGGAAGAGCAGATCGAAGGACGGCGGCGGGACGGATCAGCTGGCGATCGCCGAGGCCGGCAGGTGGGCGATCCGGCTCGGCGGGGTCGGCCGGACCCTCGACCGTCACCGCGGAGAGCTGCGGGAACTGGCCGTGTCCACCGCCGGAGCCGAGACGTGGGTCTCGGGGCTGGCGTGGAAGGACAGCCGGTACCACATGCTGTGGGTCACGGTCGCCTTCCGGATCGACGGCAACGCGGTGGTCGATCTCGACGATCCCGAACCATCGACCGCGAAGGCGGCGCACTGGCTCTCGACTTCGGAGGCCGCGAGCCCGACCGCCGACCGGTATTGGCGCTATCTGGCGATCGGTGTCCTGCTCGACCGGCGGACGCGGAGCCTGGTCGATGTCTGTCTGGTCGATGTCGCGACCGGCGTGCTCGCGCAATGCGTCCTCATCTCGCAGGATTCGGAGAGTGACACGACCCACCTCCTCTCGATCGAGCTGACGACCAAGGAGATCGAGGACGAGGTGTACGCGCGGCGGCTGGCGTTCGAGACCGCGGCCGTGGCGGCAAGGAGGGCGGGATGGAGCTTTTCGCCGGACTTTTGACGACCGACTACCAGGACGTGCTGAGGGCGCTGGGGGGCGTGGTCGACGCGCAGCAGCTGCGCGACATCCGGATCTGGGAGCACGAGGACGGGATGGTCCTCCAGGGACGCCGCCACGGCGACCCCGAATCAAGCTCCTATCTGACGTTCCTCCTGACCGACGATGACCTGCGGGAGGTCCTGACCGGCGCCTACCAGCGGCGCGGCACCCTCGGCGGGCAGCTCGCGACGAGTGATTGACGCAGCCCATCCGCTCAGCCGAGCAGATGCCGGGCCAGACCGGTCGCGGCGCCGAGCGCGATCACGCCGGTCGCGTTGACGCGGAACCGGACCAGGAGGATCCCGGCGGCGAGCGCGAGCAGGAGGGTGGTGACGTCGACGATTGCGTCCCGCGCCAGCGTGAGGGCGACGGCGGCCATCAGGCCGAGCGCGGCGACGATCACGCCGTCCAAAAGCCCTCCGAGCGCCGCGTTCCGGCGCAACTCCTTCACCCAGCGGTGGGTCAGACCCACGAAGAGGAACGCCGGCAGGAAGATGCCGATCGTGGCCAGGATCGCGCCGGGGAACCCGCCGACGAGGTAGCCGACGAAGGTTGCGGTCGTGAAGACGGGGCCAGGGGTCACCTGGCCGACGCCGACCGCGTCGAGCAGCTGTCTGTCCGTCAGCCATCCGTAGCGGACGACGAAATCGTCACGCAGAAACGCAAGCAGCACGTAGCCCGACCCGTAGAGGACCGATCCGATCTTGAGGAAGGTCAGGAAGAGGCGGGCTGAGGTGTACTGGATTGTCGCCTCGCCCGCGGCGACGCCGAGGAATGAAAGTCCGGCCAACTTCATGGGAACGAGACTCAGGCCTGCCGCTCCCCTTGGCCTGCCGCGCGTCGCCGCCAGCCGCAGACCGAGGAAGAGGAGCGCACCGCCGAAGAGCAGCGCGATCTCGTTCACACCCAGCAGCGCCAGGGCCGCGACGGCGACGCCTGTCAGGACCGCGAGCCATGTCTTGAAGGCGGTTCGGGCGAGCCCCCAGAGGGCTTGGGCGACGACGGCGATGATCACGGGTTTGACGCCGTACAGCAGCGCCCCGGCGCCCGGCATGGCCCCATATTCGACATAGAGCCAAGCGAAGACGAGCGTGATCGCCGCCGCAGGCAGGATGAAGCAGACGCCCGCGGCGACCAGCCCCTTCCCGCCCGCGCGCTCGGCGCCGACGTGCATCACCATCTCGGTCGAATTGGGGCCGGGGATCAGATTGACGACGCCAAGCAGATCGAGGAAACGTTGGCCGGTGAGCCATTCCCGGCGGTCGACGACCTCGGCGCGAAGCATCGCGATGTGGGCGGCGGGACCGCCGAACGCGGTGAAGCCGAGTTTCAGCCCGAGACGCGAAACGCTTCGAAGCGCACCAGACTGCGGTTGGGGTGATTCCAAGTGGACGCCATCCGCGCTTTCGCTCATCGGGCAGCCTCTTCAACGTCGCAAACGTGACAGCATCGCGGACGGCGGCGCCCAGATGGGGACTGAAGCTTATCCCGAGGCGGATTGATGGCGTTTGGCATGGCCTGCGACAATGACGGGGATTGTCGTTAAAGGGAAAAAGAGGAGAACCGATCCGTGAGTCAACTGCTGCTCGGCCGGATGGCGATCAAGGCCCGCCAGATTCGCCCCGGCGAGGGGTTCGCGGTCGAGGTAAAAGCGGACCAGTTTCTGCAGATCATCACGGTCGACGGCCGCCAGGTCGCCGATTTCGTCGCGTTCAACGCGGAGGATGTCGGGGAGCGGCTGTCCACCGCGGCGACGCGGGCGCAGAACGCCTCGATCATGCTTCAGACCGGGATGAAGCTCTATTCCAACCGGCGGAACGCGCTGCTGGAGCTCGTCGAGGACACGGTCGGCCGCCACGACCTCCTGTTCGCGGCCTGCGATCCGCAGCGGTACAAGGTCGACTTCAACCTCGAGGGGCACGCGAACTGCCGCGAGGCGCTGGTGACCGCGCTCGACGCGCACCGGATCGCGTACGACGACATGCCGGACCCGGTCAACTGGTTCATGAACGTGTCGATTTTGCAGCGAGGCGAGCTGGAGATCCGCGAGTCGCTCGCGGAGAAGAACGACTACGTGCTGCTGAGGGCGCTGATGGACACGGTCGTCGGCGTCTCGGCCTGCCCGCAGGACCAGAACGCGACGAACGCCGGCAAGCCGACGGACATTCTGATGCGGGTGTTTCGGTAGGAGCCAGCGCCGCCTCAACGTCGAGAGCGACGACAACATAGCCCCCCAACTCCGACCCTCGCCCGCGACGGTCGACGGCTTGGGGAATAGCCCGACTCCGTAGGTTGAAACCTACGGCTCAAACCACAAAGCCTCTCCGAGGCTAGGCCGACGACTGGCCAACGGTCGCGGAGCCGCGCGGTCGACGTGTGTGACGCACGGATCTGTCCGACGAAGTGAGGCCGGAACCGAGTGCACTCACCATCGTCAACCGACGTGTCGGAACGACGACGAGATCCTTCGGGCTTCGGGCTGACGACCCGTGGCCGCGACGATGGTTCGCTGCGCGGCGCTACGGAGCTGACCGAAGTGCCGCAGGGCAGGGCGCATGAGTCGATTTGCCATAGCGATGCCCCGCAGACACCGTGACGGGCGGCCCGCGACTTCGCACCGCCAGTGCGACCATAGTGACGGCGCGAAGGGTCCGGTGGTTGAATACGATCACCGTGCTTCACGCCACCGGACCTGGACCACGGTTCTCGGCGCCCGGCGTGTGCCGTCAGCCGTTCCCGTCATCGCTCGTTCGACTGACTGAGGAGACTTCCAGATGCTTCGACGAACCCGGCGGTCCCTGCTCTTGCTGCTCGCGGGATTGTGCGTCCAAAGCAGCGCGTACGCGGCGATGGCGCCGCACGGGGAGATTCGACTCGCGACCAGGCAGGATCGGCAATCGTCAGGTTGGGACGCCGCGGCCGTGACGCTGCGACCGGGCGACGTGGCCCAGCCTGGATGGGTGCACGACGGGGCGTTCGTCGAACGGCTCGACAGCGAAGCGCGAAACCAGGCGGCCTACCTTGGCCGTGGAACGTCCGCCGAGAGCGTTGCCGTGAAGCTGACCGCAATGGGGTGGCAACGCATGCACGTCGACGAGCTCACCTTGCCTTCCGCGTCCAGCCCTGCCTATCCGGCTCAGCGCATCCGCTCTTACGTGACTGAATACTCGACCGCCGATGGGGCGGCCGCCGGCTTCACCTATCTCGAAGACGAAAGCACCGTTCCGTCAGCGAAAGACGTGCCTGCCACACGCACATTCGGACAAGAGTCCGAACTGACGTTGGATCGCGGCGTGAGCGCCCTGGATGGACGGACCTTCCGCTCGCTCGATCTGACATTTCGGATCGGAGCCCTGGTTGCTGGCGTGACGCTCATCGTCTATCCGAGCAAGACCGTCGTCGATCCCCAGGCTTCGGTCGTCGAAGCGCTCGGAGCGATCTTGGAAGCGCGCGTCAGGACCCCGCCGGGGGATGGGGCCGGGCTTGGCCATGCCGTCGCCCGGCTGGCTCTTGTCGATCACAAGGTCGTCAGCTACGACGATGCCTATCTCCGGATCGGTGGCACGGACATCCCTGTCTCCGGCGAAAGCTCCGGCGCGACCTCGCGCCGGGTTCGAACGTACGCCGACGCAACCGATGTCTACCAGCTGTGGCAGGGGATCGACGTCCCGTCATCCGCCGGATTGCTCATCGGCGTGACACTCCTGCATTTTCCGACTGAAGCGGCCGCGGCCGCCTGGGTGACGCATCTCCAGACGATCCTCGAAGCGAATCCCTTCTACAGCCATCTGCGGCCGATTGACGGAACACCGGCTCTCGAAGACCAAACGATCGCCCTGAGCTATGCGGCAGGCGGCGGCGCGGAAACGCCACGTGCGGTGCTGGTGGCCGTGCGCGTCGGCAGCACTGTCGCGCGGGTGCACATCGTGCCGCAAGGACGACTGCAGGACATTCCAGCCGGTCCTGCAGTCGTTCTTGCCATGGTCGAAGCCGGATGCCTCAGCGGCGTTGCCTGTGACGATATCCTTCAGGCTCCCGAGGGCTTGATCGTCACCACTCCCGCTGCTTCCCCGGCTGCGGTGCGGAACGGCGGCCCGGTGACGGCCGCCGCAACGCCTACCGGCGCACCGTAGGACGATTCTTGAATCTGGAGACCTGTCTCGGGGGCGTTTGCTCCTATGTCTGCTATGGAGCCTTTGACAGCTGCGGCGGAGATCCCTGTTCAACCGACCTCGTGTTCAACAAGGACCACTGCGGCGCTTTCGACGTCCAATGTTCGGGACCTCAGACCTGCCGGGAGGGCATCTGCGCTTGCCCGCCGGGCGCGTGCGGCGTCGACGGAATGAGCTTGCAGGTCGACTGCTCCTGCGACTGCGGCGGAACCAGTCTCGATTCGTGTGGAACGTACTGCGCCGATTTCAAATCGGACGTGCAGAACTGTGGGGGATGCGGCCTCGTCTGTCCGGTCTCAGCGCCTTTTTGCGAGGCGGGTACGTGCATCGCCAAGGCGCACGTGTAGCTCCCGGCGCTGGCGGCGACATGAGGCGGGCGGGCGGCGGGCCAATGTGGCGTCCGCGCCGCCTTCATCCTGAGGATCCGTCGGGGTTTGTCAGAAGAGCAGCGGGATCAGGATCGCCCAGACGATGGCGATGGTGGCGGCGACCGCGAGGGTGAAGCGGTCCGGTCTGCGCGATCGCTTCGGCGTCGTCGGCACGTCCCAAGGGTCGGTCATGGCCGGATCCTCCAGAACTGCTCGGCGCGGACGCCGTCGCCGGCGTTGCGGGCGTAGGCGGACATTGCGGCGTCGATCTGGGCGCGGGATGTGCCGACGTCGACGTAGACCCTGAAGATGACGGAGAGTTGCGAGGGGTAGGCGAGGATCGCGTCGATCTTGGTCTCCCAGGTCTCGGAGATGTCGACGGCGGGGCCGGGCGCGATGGCGGCGCCCAGGGCGGCGATCCGCTCGTCCTTGCGGCCGGGGAAGAGGGAGTAGGGCAGGTCCTCGTAGAACCAAACGTCCCAGCCGCGGGCCGCAAGGGCGGAGCCGGCGTTGAAGGCGTGCTGGTGGTCGATGTGCTGGCCGACCGCGAGCGGGGCGTAGACGCGGACGCTCTCGCTCGCGTCGGCTTCGCCGCCGAGGCCGGCGGAGTCGGCGATGCGGGCGCCCAGGTCCGTCTCGTCGGCATGGGGCGGGCCGAAGAGCTGTTCGTCGTCCAGGTAGCGGTCGCCGCGGTAGATCGCGTCGTGGAACGGCAGCACGCGCTCGTCGGCGCCCATCGCGGCGGTCGCGGCCGCCTCCTCGCGGCGTCTGGCGCCGATCACCTCCTCGGCGCTGAGCTTCCACTCGTCGTGCAGCTGGCGGGCGAACGCGGTCAGCGGCTGGGCCGGGTCGGGGTGGTCGCCGAAGATCAGCGCGATCTCGGGGCGGCGGCCGTGGCGGGAGAGCGTCGCCGCCGTGCCGCCGCACGACAGGGCGATGTCGTCGTAGTGGGGCGAGAGGAAGAGATGCCGCTCGGGGCGGATCAGCTCGTCGATGGTCGCGAAGGTGGCGGTCACTCGGATGGCCCTCCCGTGGGCTTCGGTTTCGGTCCGGCGAAGCGGACCCGCTCGTCGCCGACGCGCCGGGTGACGCGGCGAAGATCCAGATGCTCGAGCGCCGCCTGCGCGTATTTGCGGCTGGTGCCGAAATGGTCGCGGAACCCGGCCAGTGTAACGCTCCCGTCGCGGTCGATCAGGTCGAGCACGCCGGTCTCAATCCGCTCCGCCGCCTCGGGGGTGAAGTAGACCCCGTCGCCGATCTTGACGATCCGGCCGAGCTCGACCATCGCCCCGAGGGTGTCGGGGTCGACGCCGAGTTCGGCGGGCGCGGGCGGCGAGAAGGGCGCGGCCTCGAGCGCGGCCAGATAGCGGGCGGCGAGGACGACGCGTGGCGGGTCGAGGGTGATCGCGAAGGCGGCGCGGCGGACCGTCTGACCGTCGTCGGCGAGGATCCGTTCGGCGACCGCGGAAGCCACGGCGTCGTCGAAGAGACGGGCCGGGCCGGAGAGCGCGAGCCGGCTGCGGAGCTCCTCCTTCGGCATGCCGCGCCGCAGCGGGGTGTGCCGGTGGAAGCCGTCGACGAAGCCCGTGATCTGCCCGAGCAGGGTCTCCCAGCCTGTTTTGGCGATCACGAAGTCGGCGGGCTTGAGGTCGTCGCCGGCCGCGTCCCGGCCGCCGAGCGCGAGCGCGTCCCCTTCGGCGATGAGCTGGATCAGGGCGTCGCCGAGCTGGGAGGCGGTGAGGCCCGAGGGAGGGTTGGCGCGCAGGGATTTGACGTCGCGAGGGATCGTCGAGATCGCCTGGAGCACGATCTCGTCCGGACTTCCGAGCAGCATGGTATCCAGCGAGAGCAGGACATCGGGCCGGAAGCGTCGGTGCCGGACGGGGGCCGCGTCGATCACCTCGCCGCCGCCGATGGTGACGCTCGGCGACGCGC
>JBPCRG010000121.1:0-2748 GCA_050997095.1 Thermomicrobiales bacterium
CGCCTGGATCGTCAGGGGCCAGGGAGGGTGGGCGCGCTTCCGCCGCGGACGCTCGTTCCTGGGTTTCGCGGTCGCGGTCGCCACCTCGATCTACCTGCTGAACATCGCCTGGCAGCACGAGCTCGGCACGCCGGTGCGCGTGCCGCTGCCGGCGCCCGTGCTCCAGATCTGGCTCTTCACCCTCGGCATCCTCGCGCTGGCGCTGGCTGGCGTGGCGTTCGTCGATCTGCGGCTCGCGCGCATGCTGAACCGGGAGCACAAGCCGGGAAGCCAGGCGCTGATCTCCGAGGCGGCGGTGACCGCCGCCTGGGTCGGGCTGCTGATCGCCGTCGGCGCCATCGTGATCACGATCGAAATGCGTTACCCCGCGATGTAGGCCAGATGATCCATCGCAGCGGAAGCCTCCTCTGCGGCGGCGAAAGCGCGCGTCAGGTCGCCGCGCTCATCGCGAGGCTGGCGTTGATGCCGCCGAAGCCGAAGGCGTTGTTGAGCAGCGACTCGATCTGCACCGTCCGCCCGGCGGGCGGGATGATGTCGAGGTCGCAGGCGGGATCGAGGTCGCGCAGGTTGGCGGTGCCCGGAAGCATCCCGCGCTGAAGCGCCATCGCGCAGATCGCGGTCTCCATCGCGCCCGTCGCGCCCAATGCGTGGCCATGCAGTCCTTTAGTGCCGCTGACCGCCACCCGTTCCGCCTGCGGCCCGAGCGCGATCCGGATCGCCCGGCATTCGGTGGGGTCGTTGAGCACGGTCGAGGAGCCGTGGGCGTTGACGTAGCCGATCTGCTCCGGGCTGATCCCGGCCTCCGCCAGGGCGCCGCGCATCGCGCGGGCGGCATGGGTCCCGTCCGGATGCGGGGCGGTCATGTGGTGGCCGTCGATGGTGGTCGCGTAGCCGTCGACGTAGGCGTAGATCCGCGCGCCGCGGGCCAGCGCGTGCTCCCGTGCCTCCAGGACCAGGACCGCCGCGCCCTCGGCGATCACGAAGCCGTCCCGTCCCTTGTCGAAAGGGCGGCTGGCGGTGGCGGGGTCGTCATTGCGCGTGCTCAGCACGCGGATCATCGCGAACGCGCCGAACGTCAATGGAGCCAATGGAGCCTCGGCGCCGCCGGCGAGCATCATGCAGGCGCGTCCGTCGGCGATCAGCCGCGCCGCCTCGCCGATCGCGACCTCCCCGGCCGCGCAGGAGTTGCTGTTGGCCAGCGTCGGCCCGGTCAGCCCGAGTTCGATCGCGACATTGGACGACGCCGCGCCGCCGAAGACGGAGAGCGCCAGCTGCGGGCTGACGAACTGCGGACCCTTCCGCACATAGGCTGCGTGCTGCTCCTCGCCGAACGCGACTCCCGCCAGCGCCGACCCAAGGTAGATCCCGGTGCCCGCGCAGGCCGCTTCCTCCGGCTCGACTCCGGCGTCGGCCAGCGCCATCCGGGCCGAGGCGACCGCGAACTGAGAGAAGCGGTCCAGGCGGCGGGCGCGGATCGGGGTCATGAAGTCGAGCGGCTCGAAGCACGATTCGGCGGCGACGTGGCTCGAGAACGACGATGAGTCGAAGCGCGTGATGGTCCTGATCGCGGATTCGCCGCGCTGCACTCCCGCCCACAGCCCCTCGGCCCCGTTGCCGATCGGCGTGATCGCGCCGATGCCGGTGATCGCGACGCGCTGCCTCATGATGCGGCCGCGCCGTCGGCGGTTGGCTTGCCGGAGGCCGTCTCGACGATCCGCTTGATCGTAGCCAGCGTCAGGTTCGCGACTGGCGCGACGAATCGGGGGCCGATCACGCGCTCCGAGGCGAACGCGCCGATCACGGGCCACGGCGGCGAGAAGTCGTGGTGGATGCGGACGACCACGTCGTCCGCGCGCCGCTCGAACGTCCAGACGACATCCATGCCCTTTGTGACCCCCCAGATATGCTTGTAGGTGATGACCGGAGTCGAGCCGCCCCGTCCGATCGTCTGGACGGCCCGCCAGCGCAGCGGGGTGCGTCCCTGCCGCGCGGCCATCTCGACCGTTTTCGCGTCGCCGCCGCCCGTAAGCAGCGTGACCCAGCGGTAGTGGGGGAGGATGAGCGGCCAGCGTTCGATGTCGGAGGCGAGGGCGACGATGTGGTCGAGGTCGCCGCGCATGATGACGACGTTTTCCGTGTGCATGGGGCTCCTTCGAGGGCTAAGGGCGCAAGAGTCGGGCCAGAAAGAGCGGGGAGAGCGCGGCCGAGGCGGGCCGGAAGTTGCCGAGCACGCCGCTGAGGGTCAGGCCAAGTTCCTCCCGGCGGTCGAGCCTGTCCGTCACGTAGTCCATCAGGATCGGGGCATGGATGAAGCCTTGGACGATCCAGCAGACCTGCCGCTTCGCGCCGAACGTCCGCCAGCGCGCCAGACGGTAGGGCCGCAGCGCGCGCGCCGAGACGTCGCGGCCGCGGATCGCGGCGCTCGCGACCGGCGCGGCGAGCTGGCCGGCGCGCATCGCCTCGTACATCCCGTCTCCCGTGAAGGGGTCGAGGAACGCGGCCGCGTCGCCGACCAGAAGGTAGCCGTCGCCGGCCGCGCGGGTGACGCGATGGGCGAGCGGCCCCACCCCGCGGATGCCGCCGACCCGCACGGCGCCGCCAAGCCTTTCCGCGACGGCGGGGATCCGGGCAAGCCCCTCCTCGAAATAGGCGTCGAGCGGACCGTCCCGTCCGCTCAATGCAGACGATGCCGAGACGAAGGCGACGTTGGTCAGCCCGCGCTCCAGCGGCGCGAGGCCCGCGTAGCCG
>JBPCRG010000355.1:0-4206 GCA_050997095.1 Thermomicrobiales bacterium
GGAGAAGGGAGGGTCCATGGGCCGTGCCCGCCCCCCCGCTCCCCGACGCGGCAGCCCGCCAGGGAGGCGGGGACTATCCGGCGACGGTGAAGACGCCGCCTATGCCCAGCAGCACGTGCGGGGCATCCGTCTGCGCGTCGGGGAAGAAGCAGACCGCGGCGTAGGTTCCGGCCGCCAGGTCGAGCGGCAGCCAGAGGGAGCGTCCGGGCGAGATCGTGGCGCCGCCTCCGGCCGGCGCGAGGCTCGCGACGTCGAGCGCGTCCGGCGCGGGGGTACCGCTCATCATCGCGCCGACCCCGGCCAGCAGCTGCCCTCGGGTCGTGCCCGCGGGAACGGCGGCCACGATGATGAAGTGGGGCTGGCTGCCCATGTTCGCGACCTTCCAGAGCCGCGGCCCTGCCGGGATCGGTTTCTGCAATCCGGTGAAGGAGTACTCCTTGAACGCGACCTCGACGTCCGCCGTCAGCTTCAGGTCCGCGGCCGCGGGTCCGGCGCCCGCCGTGACCGTCAGCGGAGCCGGCGTCAGCGCCTCGCCGCCGCTCCAGTCGATCCAGTCGCCGGCTTCAAGCAGCACCACCGCCTGGCCCGTTTTGCCGGCCGGTGTCCAGGGCGCGCCCGCGAAGACGGCGGAAGAGAGCCACGCGGGCTGAGCCGCCTCGGGGGTCGCGGCCACGGCGAAGACGCTGTCGAGCGTCTCGCCCTTGGGGATCAGCATGATGTCGGGCCCGACCTCGCCCTCGGTCTGCCGGTTCTCGAAGGTGACCAGCGTCCAGCCCGCCGGCGTTTCCGCAGGAGTCGCCTCGAATCCCTTGGCGGTGAGCGTGACGGTCAATTCCGGCAGTCCCAGCCCGGCCAGCGCCGCCGCTCCGGACCCGGCGGTCGGCGTCGACTGCGCCTGCGCGAACCGTCGCCCGAACGTCGTCGCGCCCAAGGCCAGCATCGCCGCCCCGCCCGACTGCCTCAAAAAGATGCGCCGATCCATGAGAGTCCTCCTCGTCGTTGTCGTCGGCCGGTCCCTGCGTCGCCGCGAACGGCGACCATGCCCGAGTCTCGATTCTGACGGGCGCCCCTTCCCGACCGGAAGGGGACGCATTCCCGATCGAACCGGGAACCTTGCCGTCGCCGGCTCGGGAATCGGGAAACGGGACCAGCGCGGCGTCCTTCCCGACGTCGTGACGAAACGGAAACGGCGTCATCCTGACGAAGGAAGGATCTCGCCGTTGGAGGCTGCCCTCCCCGCCTCGACTTCAGTGGTCCTGTGCATCGTCATGTGCCATTGCCCGGACCGACGGCGGTTCTTCCTCCGGTCGAAGGGATTCCTCGACTCCGACTGCGGGCTCCGCTCGGAACGGCGGGCGCGGGCGGATCCCGCCGTGGGCAATGACGCCAATCGATGATGCGCAGACCATTGAGGCGCGAAGGATCTCGTCGCCGGCGGATCGACGTGAACTGGCCGGCGCCGCGATCTGGTGGATCGTCCCGAGTAGACTTCGGCGATCGCTCATGCATGGCCAGTGAGCGGCGGCAAGCGCGCGACCAGCGGGAGGAACCTGTGCCTGTGACCGAATCGCAACCTTCCGGGGCGCTCTCCACGACGGAGCCGGATCTTCCGGCGGTCGCCGACGCGGTCGTCGTGCTCGATTTCGGGTCGCAGTACAGCCAGCTGATTACCCGGCGGGTGCGGGAGTGCGGGGTCTACTGCGAGCTCGTCCACCACGACGAGCCGTGGGAGCGGATCGCGAAGCTGCATCCCAAGGGCGTGATCCTTTCCGGCGGCCCCGCCAGCGTCTACGAGCCGGGAGCGCCGCAGCTGCCCGCCTGGATCTGGGAGGCGAATCTTCCGATCCTGGGGATCTGCTACGGGATGCAGCTGATCGCGCATGCCTTGGGCGGCGAGGTGGCCCCGGCGGCCCGGCGCGAATACGGCCTCGCCACCATCGAGTTGGTCGACGGCGTCTCCTGCCCGCTCTTCCACGGGCTGCCGCACGCGATGAACGTCTGGATGAGCCACGGCGACCATGTCGAGAAGGCCCCGCCGGGGTTCACGGCGGTCGCCGGCAGCGCCAATGCGCCGCTGGCGGCGATCGCGCGCGGCGACATCGTCGGCATCCAGTTCCACCCCGAGGTCGCGCACACCCCGCTGGGCAGGCAGGTGATCGAGAACTTTCTCGTCCGCGTCTGCGGCTGCTCCCGGAACTGGTCGGCCGAGTCGTTCATCGACGCGTCGGTCCGGGCGATCCGGGAGCAGGTCGGCTCCGGGCGGGTCCTGCTGGGGTTGAGCGGCGGGGTCGACTCGAGCGTTGCGGCGGCGCTGATCCACAAGGCGATCGGCGACCAGCTGACCCCGGTCTTCGTGAACAACGGCCTCCTCCGGCTCGGCGAGGCGGAGCTCGTGCGCGACGTCTTCGCGCGCAATTTCGGGATGCGGCTCGTCTACGTCGACGCCACCGACCGGTTCCTCAACCGCTTGGCGGGCGTCGCCGATCCCGAGGCGAAGCGCAAGGTCGTGGGCACGGAGTTCGTGCGCGTCTTCGAGGCGGAGGCCGAGAAGGCGGGCCCCTTCGCGTTCCTGGGCCAAGGCACGCTCTACCCGGACGTGATCGAGAGCACGACGAAGGAGACGAAGGGCGCCGCCAAGATCAAGACCCACCACAACGTCGGCGGCCTGCCGGACGAGATGACGTTCACGGGCCTGGTCGAGCCGTTGCGGTTCCTCTTCAAGGACGAGGTCCGCGCCGTCGGCCGGTCGCTCGGGCTGCCGCCGGAGGTGGTCGACCGCCAGCCCTTCCCCGGGCCGGGGCTCTCCGTGCGCATCCTCGGCGCGGTCAACCGGGACGACCTGGATCTGCTGCGCCGCGCCGACGCGATCGTGCGGGAGGAGATCGACGCCTCGCCGCAGGCGTCGGAGGTCTGGCAATGCTTCGCCGTGCTGCTGCCGGTGCAGTCGACCGGGGTGATGGGCGACTACCGGACCTACGCGCAGGTCTGCGCGATCCGGGCCGTCGCCAGCGAGGACGCGATGACGGCCGACTGGGCGCGCCTGCCCCACGATCTGCTGGCAAGGATGAGCAGCCGGATCGTCAACGAGGTCCGCGGCATCAACCGCGTCGTCTACGACATCACGTCCAAACCGCCGGCCACCATCGAGTGGGAGTGACGGGTTGGGAAACCCTTCCTTCAGCGGCTGGATTCAGGAGAGATGTGGCAAGTGTCGGTGATCCGCATAGTCGTGAACTTGACCGTCTGGCCTCGGGATGGGTGGATGGCGGTCATCGTTGAAGTCAAGAAACCGGCTTTAATAGTCGCGACAGAAGACTCGGATTCCGTTTGACTTTGGGCCGACCCGAGGGAGGCTCGACGAGTCTCAGCGATGGTCGGGCTGAAACCGGCGTCATGGACATCCAGAGTGTCGCCGACGGCGGAACGCGGTCCGCCGTTACGTCCGCGAGGTCATGGCGGGCCGGCGAAGTCGTACGAGAACCCGGTCAAGGAGCCGTCGGTCCCGCGGTAGACCGTTGGCGTCACGGGGACGTTGAGCAGGCGGTTGAGGTATGCGAGGGCCGCTTCGTGCTGCGGCTTCCGCCAGTAGAGCGTGTAGGCTCCGCCGGGGGTCGGGGAAAACCTGTCGGTTTGCAGATCCGCCGCCGACACGGTCGCGAAGGCCGCGCGCGTCGACATGTTCTGGATCACCCACGGCACGAACGTTCGCTCCGCCGGGTCGTCGTAGGCGTAGAGAATGGTGCGCGGCGAGGAGAGCCCGACCGCGGCGAACGCGATCGTGTTTTCGAGGTTGGGCCGGTACTGACGCGGCATGGTCACGAAGTAGTTGTGCAGCGACGTGACGACGACAAGCGCGAGCGTTGTCATGATCGCGCCGGCGGCCGCGAGGGTTCGCCGCGCCCCGGCCATCGCCGCGAGTCGGTCGGCGACGGCGACAAGGCCGAGCGCGGAAAGGATCGCGATGGCGGGCAGGATTGGCACCAGGTGGGTCTGACGGGGCGGAAAGGTGTTCAGCGCGCTCAAGAGCACGATGCCGGCTCCGAACCAGAGCAGCAGCAGGGCAGGGCCGGGATGGCGCTATCGAGCGACCGCGACCGCGATCCCGATCGCGAGCAGGACGGCACCAAGAGGTCCGGCGAGCGCTCCGACGATGAAGTGCTCATGGACCAGGCCACCCATATTGAAGGACAAGAGGGTGCGGACCAC
>JBPCRG010000362.1:0-7752 GCA_050997095.1 Thermomicrobiales bacterium
GGCCCGTGATCCTCCAGCGCACGCCCTACGCCAAGGAGTGCCCGGCGGCGTTCGCGCTCCGCGCCGCCGGCGAGTGCTACGCGGTCGTGCTTCAGGACACCCGCGGGCGCTGGGCGTCCGAAGGCGAGTTCCATGCGTTCGCCCATGAGCAGCCGGACGGGCACGACACCTGCGCCTGGATCTGCGCCCAGCCCTGGTCGAACGGGCGGATCGGGATGTTCGGCGCGAGCTACGTCGGGTTAACCCAGTGGCAGGCGGCGCTGGCCGGGGCGCCCGGCCTGCAGGCGATCGTCCCCTACGTCACCGCGGCCGACTACCACGAGGGCTGGGTCTATCAGGGCGGAGCCTTCGAGTTGAGCTTCCTCCTGAGCTGGACGCTGACCTGGCTCGCGACCGACACGATGGAGCGCAGGCTGAAGGCCGATCCCGAACTCCGCGCGATGAAGGCCGAACTCGTCCGCCGGATCGACCGCATGGACGGCGAGTTCGCGAAGATGCCGCTCGCCGGCGACGGCCTGCTCGCTGCCCTCGCCCCCTACTACGACGAATGGCTCTCCCACCCCGCCCATGGCCCCTTCTGGGACCGATACAAGGTCGATGGTAATTATGACAACCTGGACGTCGCCGCCCTGCACATCGGTGGCTGGTACGACGTCTTCCTTGGCGGCACGATCCAGAACTACCTCGGCATGCGCGACCACTCCAGAACCGAGGCCGCCCGGGCGGGTCAGCGCCTGCTGATCGGGCCGTGGACACACATCACCGTGATCACCCAGTCGGGGGTCGGCGACTACTTCCCCGGCCACGAGTCGTACCACGGCGTGATCGACTTCGACGGCATCCACCTCCGCTGGTTCGACCGCCACCTGCGCGACGACGGGCGCGCCACGGCGGGCGATGCCCCGGTCCGCATCTTCGTGATGGGCCCGAACGTCTGGCGCGACGAGCAGGAGTGGCCGCTCGCCCGAACCCGCTACACCGACTTCTTCCTCCGCTCCGGCGGCCGCGCGAACACCGCCCACGGCGACGGACGGCTCTCCGTCGAGCCGCCGCGAGAGGGGGAAGATCGGCGGGACAGCTTCCTCTACAACCCGCTCGATCCCGTGCCGACGCGTGGCGGCGGGCTCTGCTGCAACTTCTTCTGGACCGACGGCGGCGTCCGCGACCAGCGCGACATCGAGGAGCGCGCCGACGTCCTCTGCTACACGACCGAGCCGCTGGCCGAGGCGGTCGAGGTCTCCGGCCCGGTCACGGTCGTGCTGCACGCCTCGTCGTCGGCGCGGGACACCGATTTCACCGCCAAACTGGTCGACGTCTGCCCCTGCGGCTGCGTGCGCAACCTGACCGACGGCATCATCCGCGCCCGCTACCGCACATCGGCGAGCGCGGCCGAACTCCTGACGCCCGGCCAGATCGAGGAGTACGCGATCGACCTCTGTGCGACCAGCACCGTCTTCGCCGCGGGGCACCGGATCCGGGTCGAGATCTCCTCCAGCAACTTCCCGCGCTTCGACCGCAACCCGAACCACGGCGGCGAGATCGCGACCGCGACCAAGGACGACTGCGTCCCCGCCCTCCAGACCATCCTCCACGACCCACTCCACCCGTCGCGCATTATCCTTCCGGTGATCCCCGCAAGCCGTTAGCGTAGGCAGGCGCGAGCCCCACGTTTTGACGAATCGAGGAAGGCGTACAATCGCGTCAGCGTCGACGTGATCGAGGAGTATGACGATGACGGTCAAAGAAGCCATCTATGAGAAGGTCGGCGAACTCGACGACGAGCGCGCCGCCCGCCTGCTCTTCTTCCTCAATCATCTGATGTCGGCGCCCAAGGAAGACTATCCCGTCGAACAGCGCGAATACGACGACACCCAAGAGATTCTCCGCAATGCGAAGCCCCTGTCCGAGAACGACCCGCTTTGGGGACTCATCGGAATAGGTTTCAGCAGCGAGCCGACGGATGTGGAAAACCGCAAGGATGAGTATGTGGCCGAATCCTTCGATGCCGAAGGTTGATCGCTTCCCGTGAGAACACGAGTTCAACCAGGATTTTCGTCGACACCGCCGCCTACTTCGCCGCCTTCAACGGAAACGATTCTCGCCATCGTCAAGCGGTGGCCACCTTCGGCAGGCTGCTCGAAGCCCGTTCGAAGCTCTTCACCACCAACTTCGTCGTTGCCGAGACCCACGCGTCGCTTGTCCGAAAGGTCGGCCGAGCGACCGCACGTCGGGTCGTGTTCGATCTTCACCGAGGCGACACGACGATCGTCCGCGCGAGCGAATTGGACGAACGCTACGCCCTCGACATCCTTGAGCGGTACGACGATAAGGATTTCTCCCTGACGGACACATTATCATTCGCTGTCATGGTCCGATTGGGCATCGACGTCGCCTTCACTTTTGATCGGCACTTCGCTCAATTCGGCCTTCGGTTGATCGGCCCCGAGTAGATGTAATCCTTCCATATCCTCGCCCACCGTCACAGTTGATGAAGGGGGAGCCATGACTGCCAAACAAGAGTTGCGGGTGTTGGTCGAGGGCTTCGACAACGTCGAAGCCGAACTGGCGCTTGCCGCGATCCGTGGCCAGATCCAGCGGCATGTCGTTTCAACGAATCCTGAAGAGTCGGCAACGACATCGTTCGATGATCCGCTTTGGCGCTTGGTCGGTCTCGGCCATTCAGATGAGCCGACTGATGTCGCCTCTGACAAGGACGAGTATCTGGCAGAGGCTTTCGGCGATCTTCACGAGCGTTGAGCCTGCCTTCAGCCCCACCCATTCGCACTGCATTTGTCGATTCGTCAGCGTTCTTCTCGCTCTCTAACCGGAACGACCGTTGGCACGATTCCGTGCGGACCACGCTTGCCGTCTTCGGCCGTGAGCGATGGACGCTGGTGACGACCAATTTCATCGTCGCCGAAACATATGGCTTGCTCGTCAACCGTGTCGGACGTCATGTGGCTGCCGCGTTCCTGGAATCCATCGATCAAGGGCCAACGAAGGTGATCCGAGTCGAAATGGAAGATGAGATCGCGACGCGCATCATTCTTCGCCGCTACGAACAAGGAGTTTTCTTTTGTCGACGCGACAAGCTTCGCGGTCATGAGGCGTCTCAATATCGACGTGGCGTTTACGCTGGACCTGCATTTCGTCCAATTCGGATTCCAGACGCTCGGCGTGAATGATCATCGTCAGGAACGTCAATCCTGGTTGGCCAGGATGTTCCCGAAGACCTGCCACGCGAGCACGCTCTTGGCGATCGGGCTGAAGACGATTTACGCCTTCTCGCCGCAGAGGTAGTCGCGCCATTTGCCGACCTGCTTGTATTGAAGGACCATGTTCACCGCGAACGTGTTGAAGAAGAGGAAGAGCGAGATGATGATCCCGCAGACGAATCCGGGCACGCCCCCGCCCGTGCCCAGATCCTCGGCGGTCGCGATCTGGAACGCGACGATCGCCCACGGGATCGCGCCCGCGAAGCAGCCGTAGACGTACGGCAGCCAGTCGACGCCCTCGCCGGTCGTCCGGTTGTATCGCTCCATCACCAGGCCGAAGAAGATCATGCAGCTGGTCACGCCCGCGATCGCGACCAGCGCCGCGAGATCGGTCACGCCGGAGATCATGCGGATCAGCACGATCATCAGCGACGCGCTGATCGAGTACTCGATCCAGCGCGCGTCGTTGCGCTTGCGCGCGAGCATCCCGTTGTACCAGCCGTCGACGCCGGGCACGGCCATCAGCAGGTGATCGATCGCGGCGAGCAGGAGGAAGAGCGCGACCGCCGGACCGAGGCGCACACCGAAGAAGTCGTCCACCGCAGGCACGGGTCCCGGAGGTCCGGTCAGATACGTGCGGGTCACGGGCAGGGTGAAACCGTTGCTAAGCGCGAGCAGTGCGCCCGCCTGGATCAGGTGGATCAACCCGACAACCAGATTCCAGTGGCGCAGCCCGCCGTAGGTTTGACCGCCTTCAGCAGCGGTTGGCATCGACATTGTGCCGGCGCTCACGATCGACATCTCCTTGATGTTGGCCGCACGGATGCCGCTGCGTGCCGATGCCTTGTCATCGTTCGAGCGGGGAGTGTCGGACGGGACGTGGATCACGCCGACAGCCGACGCTACGGCTGGCCGGTCTTTCGATTGGTCAGTCGGCCGGGATGCAGAGGCGGTTGTCGACCGTTCAACCAGCAGCCATGAGGGGTCGCGCGGGTGATCCGCCGAAAGCGGGCGGCCTGCGTTGATCGACGGGATGCGAGGAGGCAGTCGAGACTCGGATCGATCGGGGGTGGGACGTGTTCGACTGGCTCCGGGTGGTCGCGGTCGGGGTCGCGGTGGCGTCGGCGGGCGTGGGTCTGCTCCGGCTCGGCCGCAACCGTCGGGCGAAAAGAGTCGGATGGGTCCTGCTGGTCGCGGATCTCGGCTACCTCCTCCTGATCGCGTTCCTCGTCGTGATGTACACCATCGTCCTCAAATCAAATTGAGGCATTCATGACGATCCTGACGCCGGAGAATCACCGCGAGTCCGCCCCGCCGGTCAGAAGTCGGCGGCGGGTCAGCGCCGCCTTCGCGTTCGACTGCCACGTCGCGCGGCACGGTTGGGCATCCCTCCGGCGGAGTCGAAGGGTGTGGGCGTTCGGTCGCCGGTTTGTTTCGTTACAATGCCTGCAAAGCAGGCCGCTTCGCTGTCTCGCCATCCAAACCCATACGGAGCGCCCATGCCGGCAATGACGATCAGGCAGGAACTGCAACGGTTGGCGGATGAGCTTGACGACAAGCAGATTCGCTCCACGCTCGACTATGTCCGCCGAATCATCGGAGTCGCGGACAATGATGGCCGCGACGCCTCGGCCGCACCCGACGCATCTGCCGACCATCCGCCGAAACCGCTTTGGGGAATTGCCGGCATCGGCCGCTCGGGCGAGCGATCCAGCGTCAAGGAACATGATGATGAATACCTCGCCGATGCATTCGTGCCGCGCCGACGGTGAGCTCCGGTCTCCTGGTCAATCCTCGTCGTGTCTTCATCGACACGTCGGCCTCTTACGCGATGCTCGACCAGGATGACTCGACCACCACGGCGTGCTCGCCGCCGCGACACGGCTGACCGTCGACCGTCGCAGGTTCTTCACCACGAACTTCGTCATCGCCGAGACTCACGCGCTTGTCCTGAACCGCATCGGTCGGGAAGTCGCCGCCCGCGTGCTCGCTGAACTCGACCACGGACCGGCCACGATCGTCCGCATCAGCATCCGTGACGAACGCCGCGCCCGCGCCATTTTTGCTCGCTACGCCGACAAAGACTTCTCGCTCACCGACGCGCTCAGTTTCGCGGTCATGGAGCGGCTTCGCATCGGGACCGCCCTCACCCTCGATCACCATTTCGCTCAGTATGGTCTGAAGGTTAAAGGGATAGAGTGACCATGTGCTTGGGATGACTCTAATTTCGGTGAAGAATCGTTGGATGAGGGGAGGGGCCGAACTATGGGGCCGACACCGCAATGGTATGACGAGGTGCGTTCGATTCATGATGAACAGTTTTATCAGCCGTGGCAACAGCGGATTCAAGAACTGAACAGGCGATTTATGTTGGCGGGTGACCACGTTCTCTTGACGCATGGCCGAAGCGTTCCGCCGGTTTGGTTCAACGGCGACATTGAGAGGATCAAACGGGGAGACTGGGCGCTCATGGTGTCCCTCAATCCACACATTGATCCGAATGCGCGACAGGCTTTCGACTGGTACGACAGTCAAGGCTTCGACCCGCAAAGCTGGTGGGAGCACTGGCGACGGTTCAACATGGAGCATTGGTATTGGAAATTCTTCCGGCCACGTGCGCGGCTGGCCGCAGGTGCTTTGGGTGAGGTTTTGCCGAGGGAGAAAGAGCAATGGTTCGCGACAGAGCGAATGCTCTTCATCGAGCTTTGCCCTTATGGATCACAATCGTTCACCTTGTCAAAACATGCGCATCAAAAGCTCGTGGCGGCCGACATCGGATTCTTGATTGCAGCAAAGGTACGCCGTTTGCTTATCGAGCAGGGGCGGCCAGCCGTTATCGTCGTCAACGGGAACGCCGCCGTGGAGGATTTCTCGGCGCTCGCTCAGGCAAACGTTGCTTGGGATCTATGCACTTACGAGTCTGTTGAGGCTGTTTCAGGGCGATGTCCCGGCAGGACGCTTTGGCACAGACAAGGTTACTACCACGCTGGAGATGGACTGGCGATTCCCGCAATCGGAATCCCGTTCTTGCGGACGGTTCACGGGGCCAACTGGAATTCTGAAATCGACCAGCTCGGGGATCAGATCCGTGCATTCCTTGCATCGCGAAGATAATAACCGCCGCTCTCATAGTGCTCCGGTTGGTGGGAAGCGGCCTGCAGGCCTTTCATAGCCCGTGTAATGAGCGTACAGTCCGCGTATGTGATTAGTCGCTCTCTGCGTACGAGACCTCCTGCTCGTGCTCAGTCATCGGCGTCGACGCACGTGTGTCCGGCGATTCACCGGTCATCGATAAGTGAGCACGTATACTCGACGCTGCGGTTGTTGACGGAAAGTCCTGACGGACCTTCCCGGCTGATGCGCGCCGGTCAGTCGCGAGGAGATCGAACATGTCAGCCAAGGAAGCAATCCATCGGCTGGTCGACAAACTGCCCGACGAGCAAGCCGACGATGTTCTCGCGTACATCCGCCGGGTGACGACTGCCCCGCATCTCGACGATGACCGACAGTCCCGGTCAGACGAGGAGGCGCAACCGCTCGAATGGATGAACATCGGCGAGCCGACATCGGACGACGACCCGTTGTGGAACATCATCGGCATCGTCGGCGCCGATGTCGACGTCCCGTCTGATCTGGCGGCCAATCATGATCGCTACCTCGCCGAGATCTACGACGAGCGCCGCCAATCGTGACCTCGGGCCCGACGGCGTGGCGCCGGGCGGTGTTCGTCGACACTTCGGCTTTCGGAGCAATGGCCGTGCTGCGCGACCATGACCACGATCGAGCGATCGCCATTCAGAGGCGGCTCACAGAGGAGGGACGTCGGTTGGTCACGACCAACTTCGTCCTCGCCGAAACGCACGCGCTCCTGCTCGGCAAAGTCGGCCGAATCCTTGCCCTGCGGATCCTCCAAGAGATCGAACGGGGCAAGACCGCGATCCTCCGTGTCTCGGTGGCCGAGGAGCGCGCCGCACGGCGGATTCTCGCTCAATACGCCGACAAGGACTTCTCGCTGGTCGACGCCACGAGCTTCGCGGTCATGGACCGCCTTGGCCTCCTGCTCGCCTTCACCTTCGACCGCCACTTCGCGCAGTACGGCCTGACGCTCGTCGCCCCGGAATGACGAAGGCGGGCCCGCAATCGCCGGGCCCGCCCATCCGCGCTCCGGAGCCGCGTCCGCCTACGCGCTCTCCGCGTACGGGATCTCCTGCTCGCGCTCGGTCATCAGCAGCGGGCGGCTGCGGTTGTTGATCACGTTCTCGTCGACGACGCACTTGCGCACGTTCTCCATCGACGGGATCTCGTACATCACCTCCAGCAGCACTTCCTCGATCGTCGTGCGCAGCCCGCGCGCGCCGGTCTTGCGCTCCTCGGCCTGGCGCGCCGTCGCCTCCAGCGCCTCCGGCGTGAACAGCAGGTCGACGTTGTCCTGGTGGAAGAGTTTCTGGTACTGCTTGACGACCGCGTTCTTTGGCTCGATCAGGATCCGCTTCAACTCGGCGCGGGTGAGCGGGTCGAGCGCCACGCTGACCGGCAG
>JBPCRG010000363.1:0-4148 GCA_050997095.1 Thermomicrobiales bacterium
GTTCGGCCGGCAGGAGCGGGGCGACGACGGCCCAGAGACCGTCGGGCAGCAGGGGTTTGGCCACGGGTCACCTCCAGTCGCTCCACGACCCGCAGACGGCATGCCAGGTTTTGATAGGCGCTCTAAGGACGGCGTCGGTCTGGCCCCGTCGCTGGCCCGGGGCGTGCCGTTCTCCGCGCTGCCGGCGTCGGCGGCCCCCCCGGCGTTGACGGCGCAGAAGGTGACGGCGGTCGTCGACGGCTCCTCGATCCAGACTGAGGGCGGCGTGCTGCGGCTGGCCGGGGTCGACGCCCCGGCTCCCGCCGAGTGCTTCGGCGGCAAGTCGATCGCCAAAATCAAGAAGCTGGCCGGGAAGCGCGTGCTGGTCGAACGCGACCCCGCCGACCCCGGCGCCGCCTTCATCTGGACCCAGCCGGGCAAGGGGCCCCGGGAGTCGATCAACCATGCGCTGGTCGCAGACGGCTACGCGGCGGCGTCCGGGTCGGGCGGCGCCTCCGGCGCCTGGCTCGGCGACGCGGGCGCCGCCGCAAAGACCTCGCTCGTCGGACTTTGTGCCGCCTGCACCAACCAGCATGGCGTGGCCCGGGAGCAGGGCCCGGAGTCGACCGGGCTGGCGCTCACCTCCACCGGCGCGGAGCGCCCCTACGCGCCCTGGATCGCGTGGTCGCCCTGGGTCGTGACGACGCCGGACGGCGGCGCGTGGGCATTCTTCAGCGCCGACGCGACGGAAGGCACGGACACCGGCAAGAAGCGCCTCTACTCGTCGCGCTTCGATCCGGCGACGGGCAAGTGGACGCCCGCGGCGGCGATGGCCGGCGGCGAGATCCAGATGGGTCCGACCGCGGTCGTCGACGCCAAGGGCATGGTCCATCTCGTCTTCACGGACCGCGCCAAGGATCAGGACGGCATCTACACCGTGCTCATGTACACCCACGAGGACGGAGCCGGCGGCTGGGTGACACCCGTTCCGGTTGCGCCGGATCCGCAGGCGGGCTTCCAGCTCTCGCCGTCGCTGGCGATCGACAAGGGCGGGACGCTCCACGTGGCCTGGCAGGACCAGCGCGGGTTCGCCGCGGACGCGCGGATCTCCAGCCCCGCCAACGCCGACATCTACACCAGCGAACTCCCGCCGGGGGGGGCGTGGACTCCGCCGGCCATCGTCAACACGCATTTCAACGACGCCGTGTCGAGCCGGCCGCACATCGTCGCGGACGGCGACCGGCTGATCGCCGTCTGGTCGGTCTACGCCGCCTCGCTCGGGCTCGACTTCGCGGCGCGGATCGACTGGAACTCGCGGCCGCTCGACAATCCCAATGGCTGGGGGACCTCGCAGGGGCTGATCGTGGGCCGGGGGGAGAAGTTCGGCGGCCGCCTGCTCGACCCCGCCGCCGACCCGACGGGGGGGGCGGTGCTCGTCTTCGGCCGCCAAGCCAACGACACCTTCCTCTTCCTGCGCCGCCTGGACGCAGGATCGTCGACTTGGGGCGGGGACGTGCTGGTCACCTACGGCGACCGCGGCACGTTCCCCTCGCTGGCGATGGCGGCGGACGGCACGGCCTACGTCGCCTACAACGTCGGCTCCGGCTCGATCGTCAAGGTCGGCGCGGTCTCGGTCTCGTTCCACTCCATCCAGCCCGGCCCGGAGGTGAACCTGACCGAGAAGGAGAAGGGCGCGCAGGGCAGGCCGATCATCACCGTGGACGACACCGGTCATCCGTGGGTCGTCTTCTTCGTCGATCCCGGCACCGGGGTGGCCAACGGATTGCAGGTTTTGCGCAACGCCGACATCCCGACGGCGAGTCCGGCCACGTGACGGCGACGGCGTCGGGTTTCGTCCATCGGCACGTCCCGCCGGAGGGCGTCGGCATGCCTACGATCCTGCTCCTGCACGGGGCGGGCGGCGACGAGGAATCGCTGCTCAACCTCGCGGCGATCGTGGCGCCGACCGCCGGGCTGCTCGCGCCCCGCGGCAGGTTGCTCGGGGACGGGGCGCCGCGCTTCTTCGGCCGACTCGAGACGGGGAGTCCGGATCTTGACGATCTGCGCGAGCGGACGGACGACCTCGCGACGTTCATCCGCGAGGCGGCGGAGACGTACGGCTTCGACCCCGGCGAGACGGTCGCGGTCGGATACGCGAACGGCGCGGAGATCGCCGCGAGCCTGCTGCTCCGCCACCCCGGGCTGCTCGCGGGCGCCGCGCTGCTGCACGGCGCGCTGCCCTTCGCGCCGCCGGCGTCGGCGGCTCTGGCCGGGACGGACGTCCTCATCACCGCCGGCCGGATGGACGCGACGGTCACCGCCGCGCAGAGCGAGGAACTCGCCGCCGCGCTCCGACGGGCCGGCGCGAACGTGGAACTGGAGTGGCAGCAGGGCGGCCACGAATTGACGATCGCCGAGATCCTGGCGGCGGCCGGGTGGTGGCGCGAACGGCTGGGGATCGACGCGCCGTAGGGGCCGCGAGTCGATCGTGCCACGTTGCAGACGCGGCGCACGAGCCGGGCGGGGCCGGTTTGCCGGGGGCCGTCGCTACGCTTCGATGGCCTGGAGAAACGCGGCCGCGTCGAGGATGCGGATGCCCGCGTATGAGCCGAGGACGAGCAGGTCTTGGTCCTCTGTGACCAGATAGTCGACGGCGCCGGCGAGCGCGGTCGCCAGAAAGACGTCGTCCTTCGGATCCCGGCAGATCGGAGCAATGTCGGCAGGAACCACGATTTCGGCAGTTGACATGATGCCGAGCACCCGTTGGATGTCGCGTCCGGCCAAAATCCGGTATTTGCCGATCAGCTTTGGCCGGGTGAGGACGTCGATCGCCTCACGGACGAGTGGAAGCGACAGGACCAGCGAGTGATCCGCGGTGTGGTCGAAGAGGAGACGGCCCCATGGCCCCCAAGGGGACATGAGGCCGCGCACATAGATGGTCGTGTCGAGGACGAGTCTACTCACGCTCAGCGCGGACTGCCCGAATCGCGGCGTCGATGTCGGCGTTCACTTCTTCCTCGGTATACCCGGCAGCCAGAATCTCCGCTCGAACCGGCGCGAAGTATTCGTACAGCTCACGAACCCACGGGGAGCCCCTGACTGCAACTGGTTCTGCGACGGGCTCCAATTCGAGCTTGCCGTGATGCAGCGTCATCCTGACCATCCCATCGTCCTCAAGGCCCAGCTCGCGCCGAAACTCGATCGGGATGGTCATCTGGCCGTCTGCGCCGATGCGGACGAGTGTTGTCTGCGATATCATCCCGTTGATCCCCCGACGACGGCTCGCCTTGCGGTTTCAAGAATAGCCATGGGAGAATCGCTGTCAACACCGGCCCTCACAGCTCACGGCTCAAAGCCCAGAGCTAATTAATTCACCGGCTGAAGCAGGAAGCCCCGGTACTGGCCCTGGCTGATGCCGAGGCCGGTGATCTGGCCGCTGTCGCTGATCGAGAGGGCGGAGACGAGGTACCAGCCGGAGTTCGAGGGAAGCGTGCCGTTCAGGTCGGTGAGGAAGAGGTTCTGGTCCCAGAACGCGGCGGTCATCGTGTCGTCGGGGTTTTTCGCGTTCGGATTGCCCGCGAAGCCGACGACCTCGCCGTTGTTGTTGATGCCGTTGGCGCTGCTGAAGTCGACCCCGTCGAAGGCCCCGAGATCGGTGACCTGGCTGTCCTTCCAGAGGAAGGCGTGCGTGCCCGGCCCGCCGTATTCCAGACGGGCCTCGGTGGTGGCTCCGCCGACGACCACGCCGGCGTTGTTGATGCCGTCGCCACGCTCGTGTCCCCGCCCAAGGTGCCGAGATCCTGGGGCGCTGCGTTGCCCTTCCAGAGGGTCGCGTGGGTGCCGTCGCCGTAGGCGGTCTGCCCCGCCTTGAGCGTGGACATGCCGACGACCAGGCCGCCGTCGTTGACGTCCATGCCGGAGCTGAAGTCGCCGCCGAGGGTGCCGAGATCGAGCAGCAGCCCGTCCGTCCACGAGAAGGCGTGGGTGGCGGCGTCGCCCTTCATCGCGGCCTCGCCGACGACCACGCCGCCCTCGTTGATCCCGTGGGCGATGCTGTTCACGCCCCCGAACGAGCCGATGTTCGTCTGCTGGTCGCCCTGCCAGAGCGTCGCGCTCTGCCCGCCGGCCACGCCGCCGGCCGCGGCGACGGGGATGAAGCCGCCCGCCTG
>JBPCRG010000364.1:0-5521 GCA_050997095.1 Thermomicrobiales bacterium
GTTCGGCCGGCAGGAGCGGGGCGACGACGGCCCAGAGACCGTCGGGCAGCAGGGGTTTGGCCACGGGTCACCTCCAGTCGCTCCACGACCCGCAGACGGCATGCCAGGTTTTGATAGGCGCTCTAAATGCCCAAAGGGCACCGACGCCGAATGAAATAAATCAGTCGGTTGAGTCCGACGCTTGCCGGCGGCCATGTTTCATGCCCGTTCGCCATCCATCACGTCGACGACACGCCCTTGGCCGCCGTTCAGGAACCGTCGGTCGATCCGTCTGCGGGCGTTTCGTGCCGTGCCGCCGCGGAGCATCGGGTGCGTCACTGCTCCGGATCGGCGATCGACACCCCCGTGACCGGCGTGCCGTCGGGTACGTCCTGCATCCCGACGATCATCTGGGCGTGCAACGTCCAGTACACCTCCAGGTCGATCACGTCCAGGTTCTCGGCGCCGTACGAGCCGCCCAGGAACTGCGGGATCGTGTACCCCGCGCAGGCGTCGAAGCGCAGCGGCGGCTGCTCCGGGTTCGCCGCCCGCCACTCGGCGAAGAGCGCCTAGTCCAGGAGCCCCTTGTCCTCCCGGAGCACCTCGCCAACGCCGGGGTCGATCAGCTCGACGAGCGGCTCCCCGCCCTCGACCCGCTCCAGGTCGAGCGTGTACTGGGTGCCGAGCCAGTCGAACCCGAAGCAGTGGACGCGCCCGGCCAGGAACGGGAAGGCCGCGACGGCCCAGGCGTCGGCGGCGCGGCCGGAGGCCTCGGTGTGCAGGCGGTAGAGCCCGTCGTCGAAGGTGCGCCCGGAGTGGGCGCCCATGAGTTCGGCGAAGCCGCGGACGGTCCCGCCCGGCCAGGGGCGGCGCGGCTCGCCGGGTTCGGCACCGGGGTTCGGCCGGAAGGCGGAGAGGAAGGCTTCGAACACATCGGACCTCCGGACACGGGACCGCGGAAAGCTTGGGCCGTCTCGGACCGGACGCGTCGCCGGGACGGATGATGCCAGGATCAGCCGTCGCGGTACGTGACCCCGGTGATGATAATGCCCCCCGGCGCAGTCGGGAGTTGGCTCCGCAATTCCGTTTCTACGCGCCGCGCGCCGCCGCCCTTGGCGCGCGGATTGCGCCGATGACGGTCGCGAGGGCGAAGGCCGCCAGGGTCCAGAAGGGGGGCCATTCGGCGCGGTCGAGGGCGAACCAGGCGACGAGGGTGAAGCCGACCATGCCGGTCCAGGCGGCGATGTCGCCGGCGAGGCGCACGGACCGGGCGCGGGCGGGGGCGGAGCGGACGGGCAGCGCGGCGGCTCCCCAGGGCAGGCAGAGCAGGGCGAAGAAGCCGAGGTACCAGCGCCCGACCGTGCCCAGCCCGAGCCGCCAGTCGAAAAGCACGCAGAGGACGCAGGCGGCGCCGATCGCGATGTTGACCCAGGCCGTGCGCGGGGTGAGGGGCTTGTCGCTGCGCCACCATCGCCGAAACGGATTCACGAGCGGATGTCCCGCCATCATCGGCGTCTCTCCGCCGCGCCCTGCGTTCACGCGCACGCCGTCGGCGCGGTTTGGGCGGCGCCTGCGTCCACCGGAGCCGCGTTGGGCCCGGCGGGCAGGGTGATTTTGAGGACGACGCCCGAACCAACGTCCGCGCCGACGATCGGCGACGAGATGAGGAGGGCGCCGTCGGGACCGAACCCGAAGGCTGATGGCAGCGGCAGGCCGGTGACGACGGTCTCGGCCGCGTCCGGTCCGGCTTGGCGCAGCACCTTGCCCGTGCCCGGCACGATCTTGGCGTCGTCCTCGCCGTAGCCGGTCGCCATCTCGAGCGCGTAGAGCGCCCCGTCCGGCCCGAGCGCGAGGTCGATCGGCACGCTGAGGTTCGTCCAGGCGTCGGCCACGGTTCCGTCGGGCGCGACGTGGATGACCTTGGCGCTGCCCTCGGTGTACGGGAAGTGGGTGAACAGGGCCACCCACCAGCCGCCGTCGGGCGCGGCGACGACGCCGGTCGCGATCGGGTGCCGGGCGGAGAGGTCGGCGATCCGGGTCACGGAGCCGTCGAGGCCGAGCCGGAGCAGCTGGTTGCTGTTGCCTTCGGTGGCGACGAAGCCCGAGCCGTCGGGCAGCGGCCAGAGACTGACCGGCTGCCCGTTCTGGTCGTAGTCGCGCGGCTTCTCGGCGACGGGATGGTCGCGGACAAAGAGCGCGATGTCGGCGACCATCGCCGCGCCGCCCGTGCCGTCGAGCCGGTAGAGCCCGTTGTGCGCCTGCCCGCCCTGCGCGAGGTTGCCGCCGGCCATCAGGCCGTAGAGCGCGCCGCCCAGCACGGAGACGTCGGCGAAGCCGGTGTGCGTGCCGAAGACGGCCCCGCCGGTGGGAAACGGGGCCGTGATCGCGGCGGGACAGCCGTCCGCGCCGATCCTGACGACCGACGCGTCCTCCTTCCCGGAGTCCGCGAGCGCGACGATCAGACTGCCATCGGCGGCGAACGCCATTCCCCGCGGGTTGGCCAACCCGTGTGCGACGACCGAGACCGATGGCGTCGACGCCGGCGTCTGGGCGCCGGATGGGAGCGGTGCGACGCCGACCGATATGGCCATCGTGAACGCGGCGAGGAAGCGAAGAGGTCGGAGTCTGTGCGGCATCGCGGGGTCCTTTGCCTGACGGGCGGGCGAGTCTGGACTTTGGATGAAGTCTATGCCCAAAGAGGCGGGCGGTCTGTGGCCTGGGCTGCGGGGAGAACGTCTCGGATGGCCTCGTGACGAGGCGACGAGATCCTTCGTTCCTCTGTCGGTCATGCGATTGCGTGCGTCTTCTGGCGAAGCGACGACGGTTCTCGCTCCGCTCGAAGCGATTCCTGGACCCCGCGACTCCGCCCGCGGGCTCCGCTCGGAATGACGGGGGGGACGGCAGGCGACATTGTCGCGAAGGGTGGGAACGGGCGTCGCCGGAACTTGGGGCAGCCCCGTAGACTTCTCTTCGAACAGGTCGGAGCCGGTGTCTGGCGGGGCGGTTGGAGAAGGATCGCGATCGTGGAAGCGTTTGTGCTCGATCCGGCGAATGCGGCCGAGGCGGCGGGGGCCGTCGGCGCGATCATCGCGGAAGAGGTGGTGGTCGACCGCAAGGTGCTCTTCCACAAGGGGCATCGCATCGTCGCGGGGGATCGGGAGCGGCTGGCGCTGGTCGACCGTCCGCTGCATGCCGTCCGGCTCGGGCCGGAGGACGTGCACGAGGACGAGGCTGGGGTCCGGCTGGCCGCCGCGATCGCGGGATCGGGGGTGGCCCGCTCGGAGCCGAGGCAGAGCCGGGTGAACCTCCTCGCCGCGCGAAAGGGGCTGCTGCGGATCGACGCGGCCGCGCTGACCGGGATGAACCGGCTGCCGGGGATCGCGGTCTTCTCGCTCTACGACGGGTTGGCGGTTTCGGCCGGGAAGGTCCTGGCGGGGGCCAAGATCACGCCGGTCGCGATTCCGGCGGCGACGCTGCTCGCCGCCGAGGCCATCGGCGCGCGGGGGCCGGTCGTCGAGGTCAAGGCGTTTCTGCCGCTGAAGGTGGGCGTCGTCACGACCGAGGGGATGGCCGAGCGCGTCCGCGCGCGCTTCGAGGAGACGGTGGAGCGGAAGATCGGCTGGTACGGCGGGACGGTGCTGGGCTTCGCGGCCTGCCCGAACGACGCCAGGCTCGTCGCGCGGGCGATCGACGACTTCGGGGCCAAGGGTGCGAAGGTGATCCTGACCGGGGGCGGCAACACGATCGACCCGCTCGACGCGGCGGTGCAGTCGCTCACCCTCCTGGGCGCGGAGATGGCCGCGTTCGGCGCGCCGGTCCACCCCGGCAGCATGTTCTGGCTCGCCTACCGCGGCCAGACGCCGATCTTCAATCTCGCCTCGTGCTCGATGTACTCGGCGGCGACCTCCGCCGACCTCGTGCTGCCGTGGATCATGGCCGGCGAGCGCGTGACCGCGGACGACATCGCCGGGCTGGGTTACGGCGGGTTGCTGGAGGGCAAGGAGTACGGGTTCCGGTTTCCGCCGTACGACGAGTGACGTGGGTGGGAGGCGGCGCGAGGAAGCGTGGCTGACGCCGGGTTGAAACCCGGCGCTCAACCGACAAAACCTCTCCGAGGTTGGACCGGTCGGCGCCCGCCACATCAATCAGACGATGGTTGCGATGTCGAGGCCGAGGCACGAGAGCCGTTTTGGGCCGACGTCGGACGACCCGGCCATCGCCTGACGTCTTCGTCTCAAGAGGTCCGTCCTTCACCTCTTAAGTCTTATCTCTTATCTCTCATCCCTAAGGACCAAGCCATGACCACCTTCATCTTCCTCGTCAACGCCGCGGCGACGTTTTCGATGCTGGGGCTGATCTGGTTCGTGCAGGTGGTGCACTATCCGCTCTTCGCGGAGACGGGCGGGGAGGCGTTCGCGCGCTACGCGGCCGAGCATTCGCGGCTGACGACGCTGGTCGTCTCGCCGCCGATGGTCGCGGAACTGGTGACCGCGGTCTATCTCGTCTGGGAGCGGCCCGACGGTGTGGGCCGGTGGGTGGTCTGGGCCGGGCTCGGGCTGGTCGGGGTGGTCTGGCTGGCGACGGCGCTGCTTTCGGTGCCGCGGCACGCGTCGCTCGGAGCCGGGTTCGACCATGCCGAGTGGAGCGGTCTCGTCCGCTCGAATTGGGTCCGCACGGTCGCCTGGAGCCTGCGCGGTCTGCTGGTCTTCGCGATGCTCTGGCAGGCGCTTCCATGAATCCCGGAATCCCGAAGCGACCTAATCGCGACATTCAACCGGAGACGGCGTGACGAGCCACGCGGCGGAGTCGACGCGGTAGACTACGAAGATCGCACGAACGCTCAGACATCGGGCCCGCCGGCGCGGATCGCCGCAAGCGGGCGCCACACGCAAAGGGGAATGGTCCATGGATCGGCGACGCGCATTCGGGCTCTCCGTCGCGGTGATCCTCTGCCTGGGTCTCATGGCGACGTTTTCGCCGGGGGCGGCCCGCGGGCTGCTTCCGGCGGGAACTCCGGTTTCCGGCACGCCCGTGGCCTCACGGGCCGCGTCGCACGTCGCGTCCCCGGCGGCGAGTCCCGTCGGCTCGCCGGTCGCGGTCGGCGCCGGCGCGGCCACCGTCTTCGCGGCCGACGAGTGGCGGCTGACGATCGTCTCCGCCGCCCGCCAGCCGGGATTCCCCGAACTGGGGCTGGGGGCCAAGGCGGGGCGCGACTGGATCGTCGCGGTCGTCGACGCTGCGAACTGGACCGACACGACGGCGACGCTGAAACCCAAGGACTTCGGCGTCCGGGTGACGGGAACCCCTGGCGCGCGGGGGTTCAACCAAAAGCTGTCGGAGAGCGCGGCGGCGGCGCTCGCCCTCGAACCGAAGAGCGTCGACGCCGGGGTGGTCGTCGCGGCGAACGACGCGACCCGGGTGGTCCTGGTCTTCCGCGTCGATTCGACCGCCGTCGAGCCTGCCCTGATCTTCAATAAGAGCGCCTATCAAAACCGTCACCGGAGGTGGTTCCAGCAGATGAGGGCGCAGCCCAAGGAGAGGA
>JBPCRG010000408.1:0-3391 GCA_050997095.1 Thermomicrobiales bacterium
TGGAACAATTGAATCCGGCTCGGGAATCCAGCGGAAGATCAACTGCGGAGATTTCCGCAGTTGCGGCGGGACCACGCGATCGAAAACACGGGCAGCCGACCGTCTCAAAAAGGAACGTTTCTGAGACACCCGCGACGGTCCCCGCCGCGGTCCCCGCCGCGGCCCCCGCCGACGCCTGACCATCCGTCTCACAACGTGTCCAAAAATCATCGTCTCACAACTTGGGCGGGGGGACGGGTTGTGAGACTCGCCGTCATCGCCCCCCGAAGAACGCGCGGAGGTCGGTCTCGGCGGCGACGTCGGCCCAGCTCCCGCCGGCACCGTGCTCGCCGAACCAGCACGCCAACGCCGCGGCCAGGACCAAATCATCGTGCGCGTCGTCTCTCCAATCGCTGCCCGCGCCGTAAGAGTCGTGGCCGCCGAGCGAGACCTTGACCCGGAAGTTCCGCATCTCCGCCACCAGCGTCGGGGTGAGCGCCAACCGGTCGGAGACCCGCAGCCGGCCCGCCTGGAGCAGCACCTGCAGCGTCGAGGCGAGCACGCGCTTCGGGACGGTCCAGCCGTCGTCGGTCTTGGTCATCGCCTGCCCCCCGGTGATCGTCACGCCCACGATCGGGACGCCGAGGTCCGCGGCGAGGAACATGTCGAAGAAGGGGGCGCCGACGCCGGTGTGGTCGACCACGAGGGTGATCGCCGGGGGCGGACCGCCCCCGGCCGGCCGGACGTTCAACGCGTCGATGCGCGACCGCACGGTCTTGACGAGGGAGGGGTATCGCGTTTCGCGCCAGCGCTCGACATGCCCCACGTCGTAGCGCGCGGGGTCCGTGCGCGCGTCGCGGTCGGCGATCACCAGCGCGGTGTAATCCCGGCTTTGACCGAGGTCCAAGCCCATGATGAGGTCGGGTCTGCGGGGCGGCACGCCCCAGGGCATCGTCTCCGGCGTCATGCCGAGCGCTCCATCCACGCGAAGAGCGGCTCCACCTCGGCGGAGACGGCGCCCTCGATCAGGTCGGTCGGGAACAATTGGTCGTCGGTCTCGACGAACTGGCACAGATATTCCTGGTTGAAGACCCAGTCGCCGACCGCGGCCCGCTCCGCCTCGAGCCATGCCGGGTCGATCCGGGGCACGTCGCGGGCGGTGACCATCGTCCGCCGCCAGTCGTCCCCGCCCTCGGTCCACTCGCGGTGGTAGAAGCCCCGCTTGCCGAAGGGCGTCGAGAGGAGCAGGATCCGGCCGCCGGAGACGGCCAGCATCGGGCGCACGCTCTGGTAGAGCGCGTCGTCGACGCGCGCGGCCTCGTCCACGATCAGCAGGGACACGGCCGAGAAGCCACGGATCGTCTCCTCCCTGCCCGGCAGGGCGTGGATGGCCGAGCCGTTGCTCAGCTCCAACGAGAGGCGGTTCTCGACGTCGGCGGCGACGGGATGGCCGAGCGCCCGATAGCTCTTCGCGATCGACTTGAAGAGCAGGCCGGACTGCCGCTCCGTCGGGCTCAGGATCAGCGTGAGGCTGCCCGGGGCGTAGAGCGCGGTGGTCAGCGCCAGGAGCCCGGCGACGGTGCTCTTGCCCGCCTGGCGGGAGCAGTTGAGGATCGCCTGCCGCCAATCCGACAGCACCAGATCGCGCTGCCACCGATCCAATTCCAGGCCCAGGTCGTGCGCGACCTCCACCGGCGACCGCCGCGGCGGGGGCGGCGAGATCGTCGCCTCCAACGCGGCGAGGCGGCGCTCCGTCGTCGCCGCGGTCACGCCGACCGGCCCCCGGCGAGGCGCTCGAGGTCGGCGATGCGCTGCTCGATCTCCGCCGCCCCGCCCACGTCCTTGATCGCGCGGGCGATGTTGGCGACCGCGTTGCCGACCCCGGGCTCGATCCTCCCGGTGAGCACGCCGGAGAGGGTCAGGCAGAGCAGCGCCTGAACTTCGACCATGCTCTTCAAGCCGTCCGGCAGCGCCTTTCTCGCGCGGGCTTTGTTGCTGCGGGCCAGCCCGCCCTTGACCCTCGCGGCGCGCATCTGGTCGGCCTGCTCGGGGTCGTGCCATCTGCACCACCCGTCGCGGAAGTGCTGCCCGGAGCACGGCGTCCCGTCCTTGTTCGTCGCGCTGCACTTGCTATCCATCGTCCGAGCACCCCCCGTTCCCGATTTTTAGATCCCGTAGAGGCGCCGGTCGATCGGGGGCGCGGCCGGATCGGCCGTCGCCGCCTGGACGCGGAGATCGCGGCGGATGCGGGGCAGGTCCGCCAGGAACTCCGCCTCGGTCGCCAGCGGATCGGCCGAAAAATAGCCCTCGCGCAGGTGGTCGACGAACCGGCCGTCCGCCGCCTGCCTGCGCGCGTCCCGCTCCGCGTCCCGCTTGGCGTCGAGCGCGGCGAGGCGGGCGGCCCGCAGCGCAATGTTTTCGTCGTCCCAACGTTTGGCCGCGTCGTAGTCGGCCTGGTCGCGGGCGAGGGCGGCGCGCCCGGTGGCGCCGAAGACGCCGTCGGCCGGCCCGGTCGGGCGGGGCGTGCGCTTCGTCGCGCCGACGAATTGATTGGTGTTCAGCGCCTTCAGGTCGTGATTCGCGTTCATGTCGGGTCTCCTTTGTTCTGGGTTTGTCGCGTCGCACACAGGGTCTCGGGTCGGGCGCGCGTTCACGGCGGCGCGCGGCCCAGGTCGATGCGGCGGGCGCGCACGTCGATGCGCCCGCCGCAGACCGGACAGGCGATCGTGACCACGTCGGCTCGCCGGTCGATGAAGACGACGCGGACGCCGTGCGCCGGGTGGAAAATGCCCGACGGCGCGTTGATGCGGCCGAGGCTGTTGCTGCAGTGGGGGCAGGTCATGCTCGCCCGGGTCACGCCACGCTCCTCTCGGGCGGCCGCGACATATCGCCTCCAGACGCGACCACGATCAGACAATCCGTCGCCCACGCCTCCGACCACTTCGGCGAGCCGTCCCAGCGGACCGCGACGTGCATCGGCGTGCCGTCCGACCGCGTCGGCCCGACCGCCGCGGCGACGGTCCCGAGCTTCCGCCGGCCCTTCGGGTTCACCCGGTCGCCGACGCCGATCCGCTGCCAGCGGGGGCCGGAACGGGTCTCAGGCGATATGTCTCCCGTCGCTAGTCGCTCCACGGGTCGCACTCCTCCGTCGACGTCATCGGGGCGTCACCACCACAACGGGGAAAAGGGGCAGGTGGTGACGCGGTGGTGACGCGAGTGGTGACGCCAAAAAGCCCGGACTTCCGGGAGATTTTCGATGTTGTCACCACTAAACGGCTGTCACCACCAAAAAAGGGAGTCTCGTAGGAAAAGATAAAAAAAACGCGTTTTTCTTCGACCGGAGACGACCCGCAAAAATGCGGACGGGTGCCCCCTAGGGAAAAAGACGGATTGAGTGGTGACAGTGGTGACA
>JBPCRG010000432.1:0-8550 GCA_050997095.1 Thermomicrobiales bacterium
CTTCGGCCCGGCGTACGCGGTTCGGGCGTCGGCCGGGGCATGGGCTTCAAGCTGGGTCGGCATCGAGAGATTGACCGTTGCGGTGGTCATGCTGTCCTCTGGAGGCCTGCGCTCAGGCGGTGGAATACGATCGAAAGCGTTTACCCGAACCGACCGTCGCTCTTTCGGATGACGGTCGAAGCGAAAGTATAGACGCCCTCCGACCGCTGCCCCGTAACCGCGCCACAATCGCGGTCGCACCGATTCGTCGCGCCTGCACATCTTGACGAATCCCTAAACCGCGACCAACCCTTCTCATCTCTCATCTCTCATCTCTCATCTCTCATCTCTCCCAGCAACCGCCGAACCTCGCCCAAGTCCCCCGCCTCCCGATCCGGCCGCGGCGCTCCGTCCGCCCAAAGGAGCCCCGCATGGTTCATCCAGACCGCGCGGATGCCCGATGCCTGCGCGCCCGCGATGTCGAACTCCGGCGAGTCGCCGATGACGACGGCGTCGCCCGCGTCCGCCCCGCCCCGCCGCAGCGCCTCCGCGAAGATCGCCGGGTCGGGTTTGGCCACGCCGAACTCTCCCGAGATCAGCGCGAAATCGAGGTGTGGCTCCAGCCCGAGCATGTCGATCTTCGCGCGTTGGACGTCCGCGGGTCCGTTCGTGATCAGTCCGATCCGTCGGCCCGGCATCGCCGCGCGCACGCGGTCGAGCGTCTCGGCCGCATCCGGAAGGAGCGCCAGACCGTGGAAACGGTTGCGGTGGAACCATGCCCAGGCGGCGTCGACGGCCCTGCTGTCGGTCACGCCGTGATCGGCCAGGAGGTCGCCGAAATGATCGCTGCCGTGCGGGTGCGCGGCGATCGACTCGGCGACCAGCGCGTCGAGATCGACGTCGGGAGCGTGGGCCAGCGCCTTGCGGAAGGCGATCCGGAGGCGTCCGCCGCGGGCTGCCGCATAGTCGCATAGGGTGTCGTCGAGATCGAAGAGCGCCAAGGTGGGCGGAGGGAGGATTGGCCCGATGTGCTGCGCATTCATGCCGGGAGTTTGGGCCGATCGGCTGCGGGCGTCAAGACGATCGGGCCGACCGGAAAGCGACGGTCGGGTGGTGCCGGTGCGTCGGCCACGGCCCGAATGGCCTATGCGGGATCGGTTGGATTGGCTGGTCCTTGCGTCTCCCCTCCGTGCTAAGTTGACCCACAAGGTTGGAGCGCGATGGCTCGCCGTCGCGTCGGAGGTCCGAATGTGCCGGGTCGGGGGCTGCCGATTCGCGTCGTCGCCTCGCCGGACCAAATGGGAGTTTCCTGATGCCGGGACACGCGTTGGCGCTTCGCCATGACTGACCTCTTTGCCCGCGACGAGACGGATGAGACCCTGATTCCGGCGGAACACGTCGCCGATGCGCTCCCTCCGATCAATTCCGTGGCGCGGATGGCGGCGGCATTGCGCGCGCAGGAGAGCAGGATCGTCGCGAACTGGGCCGTCCGCGTCTCGACGCTGCCCACGTTCCGCGCCAACCCGGACATCGCCCTCGACGACCTCCAGCGGCACATCCCGGAGCTGCTGAACGCGGCGTTGACCGCTTTGGCGACCTCCGATCCCGACGTCGACCCCGAACCCATCGAACGCGCGACGGCGATCGCCGCGGCCCATGGGGCGACCCGGCACCGCGAGGATGTCGCGATCTCGGTGATGATCGCAGAGTTCTACGCGCTCCGCAGCGAAATCTGGAACGCCGCGTGGAGACTGGCCAAAGTCTCGCCGACGTTGATCCGGCATTTCGATGTGCGTCTGAGCGAGACCTTCTTTGATCTCGTCGGCGCCGCCGCGGAGGCTTGGGTCGCGACGGCTCCGGCCGTGCTCCCGTCCCCGTCCAGATCCGAAGCCGAATCGATTCACGAGACCTCGCCAAAAGGATGAGCGAATGATTCCCACCCCACCCAACGATGCCATAGGCGCTCCTGACCGGAGGGCGGAGCCGACGGACGCGGCACGGCCGGTGGTCGTCGCGATCGTCGAGGATCAGGCGGCGATCGCCGAACTGCTCCACGACGTGCTTGTCGAGGCGGGTTTCGCGCCGACCCGCGCCCCCTCCGCGACCGGGGCCGCCGAATTCGTCCGGCGCGTCGCGGCGGATGTCGTGCTGCTCGACGTGATGATGCCGGAGCGCAGCGGCTGGGACGTGCTCGACGAGCTTCGCGCCGACCCCGCCACCCGCGACACCCCGGTGGTGATCACCTCCGCCGTCTACGACCGCCCCGGCCTCCGCGCCCTCCCCCCCGGCGGCCCGATCCGCTTCGCCGCAAAGCCCTTCGACATCGCCGACCTCCTCGAGACCGTCGCGACGTTGACGGCGTGACGAGGTAGGCAGTAGGCGGTATTCATTGAGAACACTCATCGTTCTGCCTACCGCCTACCGCCTACTACCTACTGCCTACTGCCTACCCCGTGTCACGCCACCAGTTCCCGCTTCGCGTCAAACGTTCGGTACTCTCCGGTCTCGATGATCTCCTTGAGGTGGTGGGCGGCCCGCCAGAGGTCGGCGAACGAGGTGTAGAGGGGGATGGGCGCCAGGCGGATCACGTCGGGCGGGCGAAAGTCGGGAATGACCCCGCGCCGCTTCAGCGCCCGCGTGATCCGCGCCCCGTCGTCGTGCTCCACCGCGACATGGCCGCCGCGCCGGTCCGGATCGCGCGGCGACCCGATCCGATATCCGCAGGTCTCCGACGTCAGCCCGAGGGCCTCGATTACGTCGATCAGATAGCCTGTCTGCGCCGTCGACTTGGCGCGGATCCGCTCCATGCCCGCCTCGGCGAAGATGTCCAGCGAGCCGAGCAGCGGCGCCGCGCCGAAGAGCGGCGGCGTGCCGATCTGCCAGGCGCCCGCGCCCTCCGCGCCCTCCCAGGCGTGCAGCATGTCGAACTGGCGCTCTTTCGCGTATCCCCACCATCCCGAGAGGCCCGGCCGGACGCCGAAGTGGCGGCGGTTGACGTAGAGCGCGCCGACCGCGCCGGGGCCGCCGTTGAGATATTTGTAGGTGCACCAGAACGCGAAATCGACATCCCAGGCATCGAACCGGTGGGGCACGACGCCCACGGAATGCGCGCAGTCGAACCCGATCGCGATGCCGCGGTCGTGGGCCGCGGCGGTCAGCCGGGCCATGTCCAGCAGCTGCCCCGACCGGTAGAGCACGGACGGCAGCACCGCCATCGCCACGTCGGGCGTCATCGCCGCGATCAGGTCGTCCTCGTCGAGCGTGCGGCCGTCGCGGCTGGAGACCAGCCTGAGGTCGGCGTCCTCGTCCCCGCCGCGCAGCCGGATCTGGCTTTGCAGGGCATAGACGTCGGACGGAAAATCCAGCGAGGTCGCGACGATGGCGCGGCGCTCCCCGACCGGCGCGTAGAAGGTCGAGGCCAGATTGTGGAGGTTGACCGTGGTTCCGCCAGAGACGACGACCTCGTCCGGCTCCGCCCCCACCAGCGGCGCCATGCGCGCGCCGAGCTCCTCGCCGATGGTGAACCAGGCGGGGTCGGCGCGCAGCCAGCCGTCGATCCCGAGCGTCTTCCACTGCTCCAACGCCGCCAGCAGCGCCGACTCCGCGTCCCGTGAGAGCAGCCCGAGCGAGTTGCCGTCGAGGTAGACCGCCCCCTCCGGCACATGGAACCGCCCGCGGAACGACGCCAGCGCGTCCCCCGCATCCAAATCCCGTGCATACGCCTCGTCGATCCGCGAGCCATGGGCATTGGGCTTTGAGCTTTGCGGAACGCCTTCTTCGTCCCCAACCCCCAGCCCCGAGCCCCCAACCCCCATTACGTGATCGTCCCGCACGCGATCGGCTGGGACAGGTTGTCCAGGCCGGCGTGGATCGCGATCGAGTACCCGCCCGCGCGCAACTCGTCGAGGCCGATCGCGATGGTCGACGCGCTGCCGCCGGCCGCGTCGATCTCGTTCAGCAGGAACGCCGGGTCGGGATCGAGGTTGTCGCAGGAGCCTTTGTGGATCAGCGGCAGCGCTCCCGCCGGCGCGCCGATCACCAGCACCTTGACGTTCGTCGTCTTGCCGTCGGCGGAGAAGGTCGCCAGCCCGCTTGCGCCCGATCCGTCCGTCTCCGCCAACCGCACGCCGAACGCGGCTCCCGCGGCGCGCGGGGTCACGCTTGCCGTCCCGCTCGGAGTTTTCTCCGCGGTCGGGGTCGGGGTCGGGGTCGCGGACGGTTCGGCCGTGGCCGTGGTACCCGCTCCGCCCGACACGGTGACGCCCTTCAGCAACGCCCCGCGGGCGTCGATCTGCGTGTTGTAGACGGCGGAGGCGACGATCTGGACGATCGTGAGCAGGGAGGCGCCGGTCTCGATCGGTCGGCATTCCACATAGGCCGTGTAGTCCGTCGCCGTTCCCCCGTCCGCCGTGTAGGTGAACCACATCACCGCCCACGCGGCGTCGCCGGTGACGCCGCGCAGTTCCTTGTCGCTCACGTCTTTGGCGATCTGCACGGCGGTGTAGCCGACGGCGCCCCGGTACGACGCGATCTCCGCGTCGACGCACGCCGCCGGCGTGTCCGTCGACGCCGCGCCGGTGAAGTCCACCGTGCTCGTTCCGTTGGTCAGCCGCAGGTAGTCCACGCCGGCTTTCGAGCTCTGATCGGCGATCGACCACGTCTCGTCGTAGGCGACGCCGTAGCCGAAGGTGGGGCTGGAGTACGACGCGCCGGCGGTCGCGGGCGTCGAGGCCGCGGCGGTGGCCTCTTTGGTCGCTTCCGATGTGCCGGGCGCGACCGGGGGCGTCGGCGCGGTTTCCGTCCGGGTCGCGGTGGCCTCGCCGGTCCCGACCGCGGCCGGCGTGCCGCCTTCATCGAACGACCAGACGAGGAAGTCGGCGTAGGGGGTCGACGCGCCGTCCTGAAAGTTCCCCGTGAAGAAGGAGGTCGCGACCGCCACGTCGCCGGCCCCCACGGATTTCGAGAGGTCGAGCTCCGAGACGAAGACGCCGTTGACGCCGAAGTAGCCTTTGCCGCCGATCGCGACAAGGTCGATCTCGTTGCTCTGGCCGGTCTCCGTTTTGAGGTTGGCGATGCTGCCGGTTTGGATCGGGTCGGCCGCGCCCGGCGTCAGGTACCACTTCCCGGCGGAGTCGATGATCAAGCGGAGCTGGGGGTCGAGTCCCAGCCGGAACAGTAATCCGATGTCCCATCCCGCAACGCTCGCCGCATACGGATTGGTGAATTGGACGTGCACGGCGAAGTCCTGCACCGCGGCGTTCGCGCCGGAGTACGACAGCGAGGTCGCGTCGTGCTTCAGTTCGCCCTTGGCGGGTCCGAACACGATCGGCTTCCAAACCGCCTCCTGGAGCGCGCGTTTGTAGATCGCCTCGGCGTCTGCCGACGGGGTCGCGTCGACCGCCGGGGATGCGTCCGCGGCCACGGTCGCGGGAGAGGTCGCCTCGGCGGTCGGCGATGCGGCCGCCGCGTTCGCGTCGAACGACCAGACGGCGAACTCCGCATAGGCGGTGACGTCGCCCTCCACGATGTCCTGCGCAGGGTAGAAGCCGGAGCCGACCGCGACGTCGCCGGGGTCGGCGAGCGTCGCCACCGGAATCGCCGCGACGGTCTTCCCGTTCACCGCGAAAACCGCGACCTCGCCTTTGACCGCGAGTTCGACGGTGTTCTTCCCGCCCGCGCCCGTGTCGAGGCCCGCGAAGTCCGACGCGGCGAGGATCGGATCGACGCCGATGCGCAGATACCACGTGCCGTCGGACGCGAGGATGAGCCGGTACTGCTTGTCGCCCCCGGTGTCGCGGAAGCCGATGCCGACGTCGAACGGGCGTTGGGCGGCGTCGCGCGGATTCGTGAAGACGACGCGGGTGTAGAAGTCGGCGACGCTCACGCCCGCGGGGTCGATCGTCGTCGACTTGGCGGTCTCCTTGAGTTTCCCCGCGCTCGGGCCGAACGCCGCCGCGGCCGAGGTCGACAGCGCCCGCCCATCCTCCAGCAGCGTCGCCGCCGCATCGGGAACGGCGGCGGTGCGCTGCTGCGCGATCTTCCAGATCTGGAACCCGCCATAGGCCAGCGTCAGGCCCTCGGTCGTCGTCGACGTGCTGAATTCGGTGCCCAGCCCGACATCGCCGCTGACGTCGCGCCGGGAGACGTCGAACGAGCCCGCATCCTTGCCGTCGACGGCGAAGAACCCGTCGCTCCCCGCCATCACGACTTCCAGCACGTGTTTGCTGCCCGCTTTGGCGGCGAACCCGTCGACCGTCCCGCCGCCCACGGGATCGCCCGGTCCGATCCGGACGCTCCAGGCTCCGGCATCGTCGATGGTCAACCGCCAATCGGCGTCGCGGCCCGAGCGCAGGGCGAATCCCGCGTCCCACGGCGCCACCTTCGGCGTGGTGATCGTCACCTTCGCGTAGAGATCCCGGACGGAGATCCCGGCGAAGACCGAGGGGATCAACGTCGGATCGTGCTCAAGCTTGCCGTCCGCGGGTCCGAACACGCTCGGACGCAGTTTGACCTGGGCGCGGAACTTGCCCACGCCCCCGCTCGGCCCCGCGCCCGCGGTCGGCGTGGGCGTCCCCGCGGCCCCGACTCCCGGCGCGCCCGCAAGGAGCGCGCACGCCATGACGACAAGGACGATGCGGCTGACCCGTGGACAATGCTGATTCACGCCCATGTCTCCTGGCTGGATGACGTCCGACGCCGGTCGGGAACGTCGGGAAAGAGGCCGAGCCGGCAGAATGGAGCCACGTTACAACCGGCGCCGCGCCCGCACAAGGGGACGGCCGCCGCCGTGCGTCGGTGAACGTCTCTCCATGGAAATGAAATCTCCATTCGACGGGATCGATTCCACTATTGGATGCGCAGCATTTTGCGGGTTTTGGATCACCTGGAATCCGCCGACCTTGGCGGCTACGCGGTTGTCTTGCCAGGTGCGGTCGCCGGTGTGAAGACGGAGATCTCGGATGCGGCGCGTTCGCGCTGCTCGGCGTCCCAGGTGATCAGCGGAACACCGAGCCGCTTGGCGACCGCCACGTAGATCGCGTCGGCCCCCCGCAGACGCAGCGACGATGCGAGACTGGCGGACTCGATCGCCAATCGGCTGTCGATGTCGATCAGCACGACGCCGGAATCGCTGGCAAGGTCGATGGCCGCCCGCTCTCCTTGATCCGCATCTCCCGTTCTTCTCGTCACCGCTCCCGCGACCTCCACCAGCAGGAGAACGGGCGCGGCGATGATTCCCCCTCCCGCACTCCAGGCCATCGCCCAACTCCGGGATGATCGGTGGTTCAGGTCGCGCGAAACAGCAGACTGGTCCACATGCCCGCATCGACGACGATCACAGGTCGCGTCGGTCCTGATCGATCGCGTCTGCGGCCGAAAGGCCTTCGGGCCACGTTGCCCCGATCTCGTGGGCCAGCTTGTCGCGCGCTTCCCAGACGCGCCGAATCTCGCCGCCGCCGCGTGGAGCGATCGTTTCGGGTTCGGCAGGCACGATGCGGGCGACGACGTGACCGGCGTCGGTGATCTCGATGGTTTCCCGGCCGCTTTGGACGCGTTGGAGCAGAGCGGAGATGTGCCGTTCGATATCCCGGATTGCGATTGTCACCATCGCGATGCCCTTCGTTGCCAGATTGGGTCGGACGATGCCAACCCCGAGGCGGGACCAGTCGATCAACCCCCGCTCGCCTTGCGCGCGAGCGCGTTCCAGAGGTCGTCCTCGTCGTCGCCGAGGTTCCCGGGCTTCTCCGGCGGCAGCAGGCGCGCGACGACCTTGCCGTGCCGCAGGACCTCCATCGCCTCCCCGTCCTCGACCCGCTCGAGATAGCGGTCCAGATTCTCCTCGAGTTCCCGCGAGGTCACCCGTGTCGCCATCGGCCCGTTCTCCGCCGTGAACGCGAATTCCTTCGCCGCATCTCTGTGCCGGCGCCGCGACCCTCGCGTCGAAGTGGCGCGGGCATTCCGGGTCTGCGGTCGAGCATAGCATCAGGCGCCCGGCCGGGCCGTCGCGCGAAGGGGCCGACGGGCGCGGTACGGTACAATCCGGGAAATCGCGGCGGCGCGTCGGGGCCGTCGGAAACGGGCGGGATTCGGGACGGGAAAGGGGAACAGCGCGCATGGCTTACCGGTTCTTGCTCGAAGTGCCGGAGCACCTGGCGGCGGAGGCGAACATCGCCGTCGCCGAGGCGGGGGATGCGCAGGTCGTCGTCGTTCGCAACTCGAGCGGCATGGATTTCGATGTGCCCTATGCCGACCTCACTGTCGCCGCGCATTCCCTGCGCGTGATCCAGTCGCTCTACGACTGGTTCGACGCCCTCGGCGCCTCGTCGCCCGACATCCGCGTCGTCCTGCACGGGGGTGACCGCGTCTCGCTGGAGAGCGTCGAGCGCAGCGCGATGGTCGCCGCGATCCGCCGCGACCAGCCGTGGGTCGAGCGCACGATCCCCATGATCGGCGAGCACGAGGAGGACGCGGTCTCGGGGGGCGGGGCCCGAGCCCGGGAGGAGGAAGGGGAGGGGAACGCCACCACTCAGAAATCCCCCCCCCCAACCCCCTGGGGGGCGAACCCCCCCATCG
>JBPCRG010000444.1:0-2530 GCA_050997095.1 Thermomicrobiales bacterium
CCTCTTGACCGCGTTCATGATCGCCCAAAAGACCGCGGTCGCGGGGTAGGTGAGCACCTGCAGATCGGTGTTGGCGCACATCACGTCCACGTCGTCGGGGGTCAGGTTCTGCGTCGTCGCGTCGGCGGAGCCGGTCTCCACGAGCTGGCGCCGGGTGGCGACCTCCTGCACGATCCGGCAGACGATGGTGTCGAAATGGTTGCCGTCCCATCCGCCGTGGAAGCCGTCGAACTTCTTGAGCACGACCTGCTCGGTCGGGGCGTTCTCGGTGACCATGTACGGCCCGGTCCCGTTCGCGTTCTGCCGGAACCACTCGTGGGCATAGGGGTCGGCGGTCGTCTTGTTCTGGTCCACGTATTTAGTGTTGATCACGAAGGGACCGTAGGACGCGGCCATCGCGGGCAGGAAAAGCGGCTGCGGGCGACCGAGGCTGAAGGAGATCGTCAGATCGTCGACCACCTTCATCATCGCGACGTCCGGCATGAACCGCTTCAGCACGTTGACCGGTCCCGCGTTCTGGAGCAGGAAGCGGGTGAACGAGTCGTAGACGGATTTGGCGGTGCATGGGTCGCCGTCGTGGAACTTCACGTTCGGGTAGAGCTTGAACGTGTAGGTGGACTTGTCGTCGCTCGCGGTCCACGACTCGGCGAGCATCGGCTCGAACTGATCGGTGTTGTCGCCCTTGTACTGGATTAGCATCTCGTAGGCGCCGAGGATGATCGCCTGCGCCGCGTTCTCGTAGGCGTAGTGGGGGTCGATGTCGGGCGAGCCGCCGTCGCGGAGGTAGACGAAGGTCGTGCCGTTGCTCTCGTCGGCCGGACGCGGGAACCGCGAGGCGGGCTTCGGCGCGGCACCGACCTCGGGCGCGGCGGCCATCAGCCCGACGATCACCGGCGTCGCCAGCCCGAGCTTCAGCCCGGCGGCGAGCACGTCCCTCCGTGAGAGTCGGCCTGTGCGTGCCGACGCCGCCAGGTCTGCAATGCGTGGGTCGGTCAATGTGGACTCCTCCATGAAACCGTCGGGGACGCGCCGCGGATGGCGCTCCCCTCGTCGAGATCCCGATCGTCGCCGCGTTCGAGCTTTACGCGGCGATGATAGTAGGCTGCGGGCCCTGTGCGCCTCCCTGCGGGCGTCGGGTCCGGCAAAGTCATCCGTATGGGGCGTTGAGGGCGCGACGATCCCGCCGTTCGGCTCGCCGACGGCTTTCCCGGTATGGAGACCGCTTCGACGTGGACGGCGCAGAGTCCATGTTGAGCGGCAGGGGGTGGAAAAGGGAGGACGGGCGGTTCCGGTCTGAGCCGACTACGCCGAGGTGATGAGCGCCAGCTTCTCGTCGCGGATTTTGGCGGCCTTGGCTTCCTCGTCCCGAAGCGCGTCGGAGCTGTCGACGCCGCCGCGGAACCGCTGGATCAACTCGCGCTCCTTCTCGAACTGGGCGTCGGCCCCGGCGGCGCGCGCCTCGCTCAGGCGACCGCGCAGCGACTTCTGCAGTTCCGCGCCGGAACCCGGGGCGAGGAGCAGTCCCGCCGCCGCGCCCACCAGCCCGCCGACCATGCCGCCCGCGCCGAACTTCCCAAGCCGCTTCAAGAGAGCCATGCCGATCCTCCGATCCGAAATCACGACGGGCCGAAAAGCCGCCGCAGGAGCCGACCGCCGAGAAGCGCGACCGCGCCCAGACCGGCGCCGAACCCGACGGCGCCGCGGGCCGAAAAGACCGGCGCGCCGCCCTCGCCGCCGGATCCGATGTGGATCAAGCTCCTCAAGCGGCCTTCGACGTGGGTGACGTCCGATTTGAGGACGAGCACGTTGCTGTTGACCAGACGCGCCTCCCGCGCGGAGAGGCCGACCGCCGAGCTGCCGTGCAGCACGACGTTCTCCGCCTTCAGGATGACCGCGCCGGAATTGCTCAGCTGCGCCGATTTCGCGTCGATCGTGCGCGCGCCCGACCGGTCGAGGACGACGTGGTCGGCGGTGATATGCTCCGCTCCGGACTTCTCGAGCGAGACGCTGGCCGACGTGATGTCGCCCGCGTCCGCGCGAAGCAGCTCGGGCGTCTCCCGGGCCGTCCGGTAGGCGGCGTCCTTGCCGACGGTCCTGGGAGTGTCGGGGTGCGGCTCCGTCGCCGTCTGCTCGCTCATCGCAATCACCGGTCTCAGCACATGGCGGCGACAATCGGCCGTCGGCAGGCGAGTGTAGCAGAGGGGACGCCCGCGATCCGCGGACGCCCCGACGCAGCGCCACCGCCGCGCGGACGCGATGCGAAAAAGGGGGAGCGGCACGATGCGGATCTACATGGGCGGTCCGATGTTCGTCCAGGCCGAGGTCGAGTACAACCTGCGCCTCGCCGCGACGCTCCGGGGTCTCGGCTTCGAGGTCTACTGCCCGAACGAGAGCGAGCCGACCAACGACAAGACGCGCACGGACATCACCGCCCGCCTGATCTACGACGCGGACGTCGCGGCGCTGGAGGCGTCGAACGTGCTGCTCTGCCAGGTCGGCGAGGACTCGGGGACCAACTGGGAGACGGGCT
>JBPCRG010000645.1:0-4083 GCA_050997095.1 Thermomicrobiales bacterium
CAAGCGCACGACCAAGTCGGCCCTCAGAATCGCGGTGGATCTCGTCGCCGAGGGCCTGATCAGCGAGGATGAGGCGGTGCTGCGCGTCGATGCCGGCGGGCTCGATCAGCTTCTGCATCCCACCATCGATCCGGCTGCCGAGAAGACCGTCGTGGCGATGGGGCTGCCGGCGTCGCCGGGCGCCGCCAGCGGCCAGGTCGTCTTCGACCCCGCCGAGGCGCAGCAGCTGCACGAGAGCGGGCGCGCGGTCAGCCTCGTCCGCCGGGAGACCTCGCCGGAGGATTTCGCGGGGATGGTCGCCGCCCGCGGGATCGTGACCGCGCACGGCGGCATCACGTCGCACGCGGCGGTCGTCGCGCGGGGGATGGGCAAACCGTGCGTGACCGGAGCCGGGGCGCTCCAGATCAACGAGGCGGGCGGACGCTTCACAGTCGGCGGCACGGTCGTGCGGCGCCACGATTGGTTGACGATCGACGGCGCGACGGGCAGGGTGATGCACGGACGCGTCGCCATGGTCCAGCCTGAAACGGGCGAGGAGTATCGGCAACTCCTCGACTGGGCGGACGCGGAGCGCGGCCTTCGCGTCCGGGCCAACGCCGACACCCCGCACGACGCGGAAGTCGCGGTCCGGCTGGGCGCGGAGGGGATCGGGCTTTGCCGCACGGAGCACATGTTCTTCCAGGGGAACCGGATTCAGGCGGTGCGGGAAATGATCCTCGCCGACGATGGCGCCGCGCGCGCCGTCGCGATCGCCAAGCTGCTGCCATTGCAGCGCGACGATTTCATCGGCATCTTTCGGGCGATGAACGGCCTCCCGGTCACGATTCGGACGCTCGACCCGCCCCTGCACGAGTTCCTGCCCCACTCGGCGGCTGAGGAGGCGAACCTGGCCTGGGAGCTGGGCATCGATGTCGCCGTCGTCCGGACGAAGGTGCTGCAGCTGCGTGAGGCAAACCCGATGCTCGGCTTCCGCGGCTGCCGACTTGGCGTCGCCTATCCCGAAATCACCGCGATGCAGGCGCGCGCGATCTTCTCCGCCGCCTGCCAGGTCGTGCGGGAAGGCGGCGCCGTCGCGCCCGAGGTGATGATCCCGCTCGTCTGCGCGCCCCTCGAACTGGAGCTTCAGCGGGGGGTCGTCGACCGCACCGCCCAGGCCGTCTTCGCGGAGGAGGGGATGGTGCTGCCGTACTTGGTCGGGACGATGATCGAGCTGCCGCGGGCGGCGCTGCTGGCCGACCAGATCGCCGAGTTCGCGGACTTCCTCTCGTTCGGCACCAATGATCTGACGCAGACGACCCTGGGCATGAGCCGGGACGACGCCGGCCGCTTCCTGCCCGACTACGTCCGCCGGGGGATTTTGTCCCATGATCCATTCACCTCCCTCGACGTCGAGGGGGTCGGCCGGTTGATCGAGATCGGGACGACGCTCGGTCGCAAGTCCCGCCCCAACCTCAAGGTCGGCATCTGCGGCGAGCACGGGGGCGACCCCGACAGCATCGCGTTCTTCGCCAGAGCGGGTCTTGACTACGTCAGCTGCTCGCCCTACCGGGTGCCCGTCGCACGCCTCGCGGCCGCCCATGCCGGACTCGACGCCCGCGAATCGGCGCAGGCGCATGCGATTGCCAGCCCTTCGCGCGGCGGGGGGTCGTCACGTTGAGAGAGCGCCTCGGCAAAAAACTGTGAGAGCCAAGGAGCTGGGTTAAATGCCGTAGGCTGCCGGGACGGCATCACCCGTTCATGAACGTCTGGATCGCACGACCCGGTTCCTCGACCTCATTCGCTCGGCGGGCGGGACATCCCGGCGGCGAGCCGCTTCGGCGCGGCCAATCGCCAAGCGTCGGCGAGCAGATCGCTCAACTCCTCACTGTCCGCGGTTCCGAGCCGCACGAGCACGTATGGAGAATGCTCATAGTGGGGAGTGATGAAATAGGTCTCGGGCCGCGACCGAATCAGCGCATCCCGGAACGCGGGGTCCACCTTGACGGCGAGAACGTCCCCTTCGTCCCGCAATCGCGCGAAGAGTTTGCCCCGCACCTTGAATGCCGGAGTGCCGTAGCAGGTGCCCTCCTCCGACTCTGGCAGCGCGAGGGCGAAGGTCCGGATTTCCTCGAACGTCAGCACCGGGATGTGCCGGGCGTGATCGTCACTGTATGGAACCGAACAGTGACGGGCGCGGTTGTCGGCGGCGGTCGCGGCGGAGCGCCTGCGCGACGTCCTCGCCATGCATCAGCGATTGCCGGCTTCTTCGGCCAATGGGCGGTCGGGCTCCTCGTTCGGCGTCCGGTACGTCGGGCCGGGAGGATGGAAGACGGGGCTTGCGATCGGGCCGGTGGTCTGGAACGTGATCCCGCCCACGCGATCCAGGTCCAACGGGGGCTTCGCGTCGGCGGGGCCAAGGCGTCGAATCCATCGCTTCAATCCCGGAAGCATGTCGGACCCCTTTCGAAACATGGGAGCGCAGCCGCCCCTCCCCATGATAGCCATCCCGTCAAGCGGGACGACGCCGGCAGATGCGAATCTCCATCGGGCCAGGCCGTTCCCACCACGGTCCGCTGCGCGCATCGCGCCCGGTCCGCGGTCCATTTTCGGTCGTATACTTCCCGAAAGGATGCGGGTGGAAGATGGGCCACCGATGAGTTGGCCGCTCCTCCCCGAAAGTCCGCGAAATGCGTCTCCGACGGGCGTCCGGCCGGAGACGACGATCTCCAAGGAGTCACGCCGCTCATGGCCGACGTCGCATCGCTAACCCATCAGTTCGATCTCGTCGTGCTCGGCGGAGGAACCGGCGGCTACGTCGCCGCGATCCGCGCCAAGCAGCTGGGGCTCAATGTCGCCGTGGTCGAGGAGATCAAACTCGGCGGCACCTGCCTGCACCGCGGCTGCATCCCGACCAAGGCCTTCCTGAAGTCGGCCGACGTCTTCGACACCGTCAAGCAGGCGGCGGAGTTCGGGGTCACAGTCGGCGCGGAGCCGACCTTCAACTACGGGACGGCGCTGCAGCGGTCGCTCAAGATCGTCGACGGCCAGTACCGGGGGTTGATGTACCTCTTCGACAAGAAGCACAAAATCCCGGTCTTCATGGGCCGGGGCAGAATGCTCGACGCCACGACCGTCGGCGTGACCCCGAACGACGGCGGCGCCCCCTTCAGCCTCCACGCGCCGACGACGATCATCAACACCGGCTCGCGGCCGCGGGAGATGAAGGGCGTGCCCTACGACGGCGTCCGCGTGATCAATTCGGACCACGCCGTGATCCTCGAGCATCTGCCCAAGAGCTTCCTGATCCGCGGCGGCGGGGCCACCGGCGTCGAATGGGCGTCGATCTACCACCGCTACGGCTCGAAGGTCACCCTCGTCGGCAACATCGTCCCGCAGGAGGACGCCGAGATCCAGGAGGCGCTGACCCGCTCCTTCGTGCGGCAGAAGATGGATCTCGCGATCGGGGCTAGGCCGACCGCCGACGACGTCGACGTGACCGCGGAGGGCGTGACGATGCGGTTGAAGGACGCCAAGGGCAAGGAGCGCACCGTCCAGGCCGAGGTCCTGCTCGTCGGGATCGGCCGCCAAGGCAACATCGAGGACATCGGGCTCGAGGCGGTCGGTGTGGGCACCGACGCCGACATCATCCCCGTCGACAACATGATGCGCACCAACATCCCGAACATCTACGCGATCGGCGACGTCAACGGCCGCCAGATGCTCGCCCACACCGCGATGCACCACGGGATCATCGCCGTCGAGCACCTCTGCGGGCTCAACCCCTTCCCGCTCGACGAGCTGAACTCCCCCTCCTGCACCTACTGCGAACCGGAGATCGGCAGTGTCGGGCTGACCGAGCGGGAAGCGACGCGGTTGGGGCACCAGGTCAAGATCGGCAAGTTCCCGATGAAGCCGAACGCCAAGGCGAACATCGAGGGGCACACCGACGGCTTCACCAAGATGATCGCCGACGCCGACACCGACGACCTGCTCGGCGTCCACATCATCGGCGCCCACGCCACCGAGTTGATCGCCGAGGCCGGACTCGCCCGCCTGCTCGAAAGCACGCCCTACGAGCTGGCCATCTCCGTCCACCCGCACCCG
>JBPCRG010000668.1:0-3124 GCA_050997095.1 Thermomicrobiales bacterium
CCAGTGCTCAAAGCTCAAGATCCAAAGCCCGCTACGCCCGTCCGAAGACGATCTCCAGCGGCGCGAGCGCGTTGGTCGAGGTGGCGATGCCGGGGCGGAGCAGGTAGTCGAACGACATGATCAGGCCGCCGGCGCCGTTCGCCATCGTCTCGCGCAGATGGACGGGGCGGCTGACCTCGTGCAGCTCCGGGCCGTCGGCCAGCGTCAGGTCGTGGGTGGAGACGGCGCCGATCGCGCCGGTGTCGACGAGGTGGCGGATCACGCGCCGCGCCGCGATCTGACGCTCGGCGGTGTTTGTCCCCTGCAGGATCTCATCGAGCAGAAAGCAGAATCGGGTCTCCTCCGGCCGGTTCGCGTCGGCGGCGTCGACCACGGCTTTGAGCCGCCGCAACTCCGCCATGAAGAACGAGACGCCCTGCTCCAGCGAGTCCTGGACGTGGACGCTCGTCCAGAGATTGAGCGGGGGCAGCGTCAGGGCGCGGGCGCAGACGGGCCCGCCGGCGTTCGCGAGCACCACGTTGACCCCGATCGAGCGCAGCAGCGTGCTCTTGCCCGACATGTTCGACCCGGTGATCAGGAGATACGAGCCGGAGGGTCCGAGCGCGACGTCGTTGGCGACGCGGGTCGCGTCGGCGAGGAGCGGGTGCCCCAATTTCTTGGCATCCAGCCCCGTGGCGCCCGGTTCGACCGAGGGGAAGGCCCAGTCCGGCTGATCCCCGGCGAGGCCCGCCAGCGCCGCCAGCGCCTCGATCTCGCCGATCGCGGCCAGCCAATCGCGGACGCGGCCGCCGGAGTCGCGGCGCCACGTCTCCAGCGACGAGAGCACGTGGAGGTCCCAGGCGGCGATCGCCTGCAGGCCGTAGTAGACCAGCGACGACGGCGGCACAACCCAGGCCGCCTTTTTGCGCAGCCGGTGCAGCTGCTCCGACGCGGGCGACCCGTGGGTCAGGAGCCGGGCCTTGACCTGGGCGGTCCAGGGATCCGATCCCGGAGCGGCCTCGATGTGCGCGAGCAGGTCGGCGTACCGGCTGATCGCGCCGTAGGTGTCGGCGACGACGCGCAGGCGCTCCCGGACCTCCGACCCTGCCAGGAAGACGAGCAGCAGGTTGGCTCCCGCGAAGAGGATCCACAGCGGCGCGTGGACAAGCCCGCCGATCTCGGCCGCGGCCGCCAGCGCGAAGCCGACCGAGGTGACGCGGGCCAGCTGGACGAAGGAGCGCCTGCCCTCCAGGTGCGGATCGCCCTCCGCCCAGGCGAGGAACGCGTCCGGGTCGATCCGCCTGCCTTCGACCGAGCGGCCAAGCGCGGCCAGATCCTGCCGCCAGACGAGCTCCGGAGCGAGCGCCGCCGCCGCCGCCTGCCGCAGCCGGATCTCGGCGGCCGACGCGGGCGCGAGCAGCCAGTCCTGAAGGCGAGCCTGCCCCATCGGCGTCTCGACCGTCTCCAGCAGGTGGAAGACCGATGCGTGCCCGAAGAGATCGAGATCGGCGGCGAAGGGATGGTTTGGATCCGGGGGGTAGGTGTGCCGCAGCGGCAGGGCATTCCAGTCGCGGTCGCGACGCGACAGCGCCTCGGCGTTGAGGTCGTGCAGGATCTCCGCCCGGCGCCGCCGTCGGCCGGTCGCGCGGTGGGCGGCGATCAGCCAGACGAGCGCGAGGAGCGCCGCGGCCGCGGGGAGGAGCGGCAGCCAGGCGCGCGCCTGCACCGCCCAGATGACGAAACCGGCCAAGGCCGCGAACGCGGCCAGACGCAGATTCGCGAGCAGGTTCCAGCGCGTCGTCAGCGCATCGCGCTCGGCGGCAAAGCGGTCGCGCCGCGCACGGTATGTCTCGTTCACATCATCGTGCTTGTTGGTCACACGGGGAGCCCGGAGAGCGCGCGCACGGCGTTCTCGACGCGGGCTCGGGTCTCCTCACGCGGGGCGCCGAGGAAGATCGGCGCGCCGAACCGCAGCGTGACGTCCCATTTGGGGCCGCGCCGATACTCGAAGCCGGCCGGCACGATCGGCAGATCGGCGACGCCGCGTCGGGCGGCGATCTCGGCGATGCGCACGAAGCCCGTCTGAAAGGGCAGGAAGTCGTCTTCCCCGGTTTTGGGCGTGTAGGTCGGGTCGATGTTCGGATAGCCCTCGGGGAAGATCAGCACGATCTCGCCCGCCTTCAGGAAGGCCACGGAGTCGTCGATCGCGTGGCGCAGATGGCGGGTCGCCTCGCTCGCCGTCGCCTGCCGGCCGACCGCGTCGGCGCGGATCACCGTCGGCCATCCGGCCGCTTTGCAGGCGGCCCCGAGCGCGCGCCGCTTGGGGATGTTGGTCGTCCAGTCCACGGTGACGATGGGGTGGAAGGGCCGCGGGATGGTCGCGAAGAAGGCGGCCCCGTCGAAGAGGTGGTGAAAATGGCGGGAGGCGATGATGACCGGACCCGACTCCGGCAGATGCCCGCGGCCCTCGACCCGGAGGTCAAGGTTGCGTTTGGTCAAAAGCCGGCCCGTCGCCCGGAGCGACCGCCATGGCATGTCGCCCATCAACGGCTCAACGGCTGATCGAGGATGGCTGCCACGACGGAGCCGTCGGCGCGGCCGGAGACGGCGGGGCGGAAGGTTTCGGCGCGGGTGGAGAGCCGTGCAGATCGTTGTCCCGTTTGGCCTGCAGCGCGTAGGCGGCGGGGACGAGGCCGAGCACGACCGCGAGCACGATCGGAATCCAAAGCCGGACCCCGCCGCTCAGGACCATCGCGAACGCCATGTTCGACGCGTAGATCGCGAGCGGAAAGAGCGGCGGAAACGCGGCGGCGTCGATGTCGCGTCGCCACAGCGCGCGCGCCAAGGCCATGAAGATCAGCCCCGTGATCGACCAGCCGATGAAGTTCTTGACCGGCATGCCGAAATAGGGACCGGACTCGTCCCAGACCCAGAACTTGATCTTCAACGAATGGTGCGCCATCGCCGGGTCGAGCACGAGATCCCAGACGGTGAGGAACCAGACGCCGAGCCCGAGCCGCCAGGCGGTCTGCGAACCCAGTTCGAGCCACTGGACGATGACGCTGGCGAGCAGGTAGCAGGAGAAGCCGACGTAGAACCAAGAGAGCGGGATCGAGAAGGGGACGTGGTTCAGGACCTTCCAGCC
>JBPCRG010000075.1:0-4767 GCA_050997095.1 Thermomicrobiales bacterium
GCCCTGCACCGTGTGGTGGCTGACGCCGCCGGGGCTGACCGACGTGTTCTTGAGCGGGATCCCGCCGAACGCGACGATCAGGTCGGTCTGCTCGACGATGACCGGCCAGGCGGATGCGCGCTGCAGCAGCGCCCGCATCGACCCGGCGACGCGGTTCAGGATCACCTCGCCCGCCGCGTTGCTGTACGTGTCGACCGAGCCCACGTAGCCGCCGAGGCAGTTGAGGAAGCGGTGCAGCTGGCTCTGCGCGTGCTGGAAGCGGCCCGCGCTCGCCCAGCCGTACGACCCGGCGTAGACGGCCCCGTTGCCGTGGGCGTCGATCACGCGGCGCAGCTCGACCGCGAGCAGCCGCGTCGCCTCCTCCCACGAGACCGGGATGAACGGCTCGGCCCCGCGCCGGTCGGTCGCGCCCGGCCCGTGCTCCAGCCACCCCGCGCGGACCATCGGCTGCGCGATCCGGGACGGGTGCCGCACCATCCCCGCGATGTTGCCGAGCAGCGGCGACGGGTCCGCGTCCAGCGCGTAGGGCCGCACGCCGACGACGTCGTCGTCGGCCACGACCGCGTCGAACGCGCCCCAATGCGACGAATGCGAACGGGGAGAAGACGCCATCAAGAGTTCCTTTGCAGGCGGGGACGATGCGACAGGCGCCGCCAAGTCGGCAGCCTATCGCACCCCTCCGCCCGGCGTCCAGCGCGCGGCTGGGCGCCTGGACCAACGTGATGGCCATGTCTCCGTCAAACGCGCTCCGGCGCGAAGAAGGTCGTGCTCCCAACCGGACCAAACTGCTGTCGGTGCGCGGTCCTGTCGGGCTAGGGCGCCGTGACCGTGACGTAGCCGCTTGCGTGGCTCTCCGGGCCATAGGTCGCGATTCTGCGCTTGCCCGTCAGGGACGAGGGCGGGAGCAAGACGGTCAGGTGTCCGGCGCCGGACTTGTCGGTGTAGATCGTCCCGACGATCCGGTAGTCCGGGGATCCGTTCGGCTTGTGGAGGCGGATCGACAGGGTCGCGTTCGCGCCGAATCCCGTGACCGACACGGTGACGGATGTGCCCGCCTTGACAGTGGTGGGCGCCAGCGACTGCGCCGCCGAGACGGTCAGGCTGCGGCTCGCCTTGATCGCGCCGTCCGTGGCGACGACCGTGTGGCGGCCTCCCGTGAGCGAAGGAATCCGGAAGGTCGCCCCGCCCGATCCGTTTCCGGCGATGGCGACCGTGCCGAGCGTTCGGCCCGCGATCTTGACCGTGGCTGTCGTGTTGGCGGGAAAGTTGCCGAGCATGACCGCGAGATTGGCTCCAACCTTCCCGGACGGCGCCCGCAGGGAGACGTTGGGCTTCGGAGCCGGGGCCGGGGTGACCGTCGCGGTCGGGGTCGGCATGGGCGTGGCGGTCGGCGTCGGCGTGGCAGTTTCCGTGTGGAGGCCGTCGGGCCTGATCGAGACGATCTCGTGCTGTCCATCCGCGACCGTGAACGGCAGGGGCTGGACGGGCATCGAGAAACCGGCCGGTGAACCCAGAGCCTGAACGGTGTAGGAGCCCGGCGCGAGCCCCATCACCGTGTGTCCGCTCTCGAGGCAGGCGCTCCGCGTGCCGCCGATGACGAAGTCCGCAAGCTCGGGCTGGCCGGCCTGGATCGGCGCGAGTTCGGGGTTCGATTGCGTGAGTTGGATGCATCCGCCGGAGACGGAGCGGCCCGTCGAGCCGGCGAACTCCATGGTGACCGCCGCCGTGCCGAACGTGACGGCGACGACCGTCTCCGCGCGCCCGGGCGAGACGGTGACGTGCCGGATCGGCTTGACGACGCCGTGGTTCGCGTCCGAGACGACCACCACGTAGTCCCCGACGGTCAGGGCGTTGGCGATCTCGCCATCCTTGCCGTACCAGCGGTCGTCGTGCTGGTCGTAATTGCGGTCCCCGTCGCATCCGCCCTGACCCAGGTCGTAGGACGTTCCGAATTCGTCGTGGATGAAGTCGCAGAAGCCGCCCAGATAGGGGGAGCCGTCCGGGTTCGCGACGAAGACGGCCAAACCGCCCCCGATTCCCGTGACCACCGTGATCCGGGTCACCGCGCCCGCGACGATCGTGACCTTCTTGTTTTGGAAGGTTTGGCCGAAGTAGCCGAGGAGGTCGTAGTCGCCTGCGGGCAGGGCGGTCGCCTCGACGTAGCCGATGCGGACGTCGGGGTCCAGATGCTGGAACTGCTCCAACCTGTTCCCGACCGGAAACCGGTAGTACTGGTTGTCGCAGACGCAAGGAATAGAAATCCTTCGAGTGCGGGAAGTGCTGCAGCGCGATGCACTCGTTGACCACATTGCCGGCGCCGTCCACCGTCTTGACGATCAGCGCCCCCTCGCCAGCTCCGAATTCGCCTCCCGCGGCCGCGCTGACGGGCATCGGTTGCGTGGGCGCCTTGGCGTGGACCGACGCCTCTGTCGATGCGGCCGTCGGGGTCCGCGTGGGTGTTTCGATCACGGTCGGCATGGGCGTGGACGTCGGCGCCTGCGTGGCCGCCTCGGTCGGCGTCGATGTCGGCGCGGGGATGGGGTCGTTGGTGACGACGACATCGGTGGCGACGCCAGGGCCGACGTGGACGCCGATCGGGCCGGCCAGGAGGTAGCCGTCCGGCGCCGTCGTCTGCACGACCGTGAGGTCCCCGGCGCTCAAGCCCGCAAAGCTCGCGACCCCGTCGGCTCCGTCGTCGCCGTCGCAGACGACCGCCGTCACGGCGGAGATCTGCCCGGCGTCGAAGACCCGATAGCAGGCGCCCGGCAACGGCGCGGAGAAATCCGAACCCCGCGCCTGCACCAGCAGCGCAGCCGCACCGACCGCCTCAGGGGTTGCGGCCGTCGATTCTTGGGCCCGGATCTGCCCAACGGATGGCGCGAGGAGCGCCGCCATGAGCCCTGCGAAGAGGATCAGACGAACCCGACGATCGAAACGGAGCATGGCGCGCCTCAACTTTCCGCCGCCCAGCAGAAGTCATCCTTCCGCCACGCGCGACCCTTTCCTGCCCGGAGTCCCACCCCCCAACAGTACTAGGACCTTCGGCGAGACCACCTAGCCCATTCGGGGGGATTCAGTCGGGCACAATATCCTTTCCAAGAAGATCGGGCTCCCGTCGGGACGCGTCGCGAAAGGCCTTGCCGCCCCGGCAAAACCGCATCCGCCAAGGCGGCGGCGCGGGGAGCGTCCTCTTCGGCACGCGAACGATTGGGTGAAAGAACCTTCGCGGGACGGGGGGCGTGTGCAGCCCGGTGTGGCAGCACCGCAATTGCGGGAAGGGTGGCGATCGGAGTCCCAGCCGGCACCCGGCAAACGCCGAAAAAACCGCTCCGGGGCCGAGACCGGCAACGATGTTCTCGGCCAATTCGATGCCTGCCCCGGATGTCTGGCAGATCGGACGACCGCGCACGGCTCCCCTCTCCCGCTGCACGGGAGAGGGGCAGGGGGTGAGGGTCTAATCCGCGGCGGTGACCAGCGTGTGGCTGTGCGCCACCCGGCCTTCGTTCGCATCGTAGGCGCGGCTCGACTTGAAGGGCTCGTACTTGCCGTCCTTGGCGAATGGGGCGCTCCGGGCGAGCACGTCGGCGCGCTCGGCGTCGTCCATCGGCTGGAAATCCCGGGCGACCGCGAGGTTCTGCTCCAGGATCTTCAGCGTGTTCATCCCGGAGACGACGGTCGCGACCGGGAGGCTCATCGTGTAGCGCAGCGCCTCCTGCGGGGTGATCTTCGCGCCGCTCTCGAAGAGATGGCCGTCGGCGAAGCTCTTCATCGCCAGCGGCGCGATCCCCTGCTCGGCCAGCATCGGCAGGATCTCGCGCTCGAAGCTGGCGTGGTGGGCGTCGAAGACGTTGAGCGGCATCAGCACGGCGTCGAACGGGAAGCCCTGGGAGAGCATCCGCCGATGGATGTCCGGGTGCTTGTGGCCGGTGAAGCCGATGTAGCGGACCTTGCCCTGCTCCTTGGCCTTCAGCAGCGACTCCGCGCTGCCGCCGGGCGCGAAGATCCAGTCGGGATCGTCGTCCCAGACGACCTCGTGCAGCATCCAGAGGTCGAGATGGTCGGTCTGCAGGCGCTTCAGGCTCTGCTCCAGCTTCCACATCGAGTGGTGCGCCTTGCGGTCGTGGGCGCAGTCCTTGGTCATCAGGAACGCCTTGTCGCGGTACCCGCCTTGGGCGAGCGCCTTGCCCGCGCGGCGCTCCGACTCGCCGTCGTTGTACTCCCAGGCGTTGTCGAGGAAGTTGATCCCGGCGGCGAGCGCGGTGTGGACGATCTTGATCCCCTCGGCCTCCTCGGGGACGCCGATGTGGAATCCGCCGACGCCGAGCAGGCTCAGCTCCTCGCCCGTCTTGCCGAACGGCCGTCGTGGAATGGTTCCGCCCGCCATGTCATTGCCTCCCAAGCTCTTCGTCGATAGTCTCCGTCGTCCCCAAAAGCATCGCATTCCCCGTGCCGCGCGTCGAGCAGTGGCCGTAGCCGTAGCCGTAGCCGTGGGCTTTGGGCTTTGGGCTTTGGGCTTTGGGCTTTGGGCTTTGGGGGAGTATTCCGTCGTTGGAGCCGCGTTGCACGTTCCATCGACGAGAAACTCCTCATAGCTCACGGCTCAAAGCCCAAAACTATCAGCAACGCCTCAAAGCCCACGGCCCGCCGTGCCGGGACGCAACGTCACAGGCACGCCGTCGATCCTGCCGCGGACGGTGAGCAGGAGCATCGCCTCGGAGATGTCGGCCGCGGTCAGCAGGCCGACCAGGCGGCCGTCCGCGGCGGAGA
>JBPCRG010000058.1:0-3369 GCA_050997095.1 Thermomicrobiales bacterium
TCTCAGTCCGGACGGCCTTCGCGCCGATCACCCTGCATCATCTCATGACGCACACCGCGGGCATCACCTCCGGGGTCGATTTCGCGCCGGACGGCCGGTTCCAGGTCTGGGCGCTGCGCGAGACGGAGACGTCGGTTCCTCCCGGCGAATACTTCCACCATTCGAATGTCGGGTACAAGACGCTCTCCCTGGTGCTCGAACGGGTCGCGGGAGCTCCGTATGCGCGGGTCGTCCAGGAGCGGATCCTGGACCCGCTCGGGCTTGCGGACTCCGTGCCGACGATCACCAACGCCGTCCGTCTGCGCCTTGCGGTCGGGTACGGGCCGCGCGACGACGACCGCTCCTGGTGGCCCGGCCAGCCGCTCGTGCCGGCGACCTGGCTGGAGACCGACACGGGCGACGGCTGCCTGGCGATGACCGCGGCGGATCTCGCGACCTACCTGCGGATGCTGCTGAACCGCGGCGCGTTTCCCGGCGGACGGCTGATCTCCGAGGAGTCTTGGGCGCTGCTAACTGGCAGGACCGTGCCGCTCGGCGGCGATCCTCCCGACGCCTGGTACGGCTACGGCATCCGGACGCGGGAGGTCGGGACGCGGACGGTCATCGGACACGGCGGCGGCATGGTCGGCTATTTCGCGGGGATGGAGGGGGATCTTGGGAGCGGGATCGGCGTGGTCGCGCTCGTCAACGGCCCGGGGTCGCCGAGCCTGATCGCGCGGACGGCGGTCGGCGCGCTGACCGCGGCGGCGACCGGCGAGCCCTTCGCGTTCCCGGAGCCGGACGACCCGACGATCGTCGCGAACGCGGCGGACTTCGTGGGCGTCTATCGCGACGCGGCGGGGGGAAGCGTCGCGGTCCAGGAGGACAACGGCGCGCTCTTCCTGCTCGACGGCGAGGACGAAATCCCCCTCCGCGCGTTCGGAGCCGACGCCTTCATCGCCGACCATCCGGGCTGGAACCGGTTCCCGACGCACTTCGCGCGCGCCATCGGCCCGGATGGCGGAACGGGCGAGGTGGTCGAGCTGGCGCACGGTCCGCGCTGGTTCGCGCACGAACGCCGGCCCGCACCATCCGCAGCGGGCATGCTGGAAGCGTGGCGGGCGTTCACCGGCCACTACCGGTCGCACAACCCTTGGACCACCGATTTCCAGATCATCGCGCGCCAAGGCCGCCTCTGGCTGGCGCTGCCCTCCGAACCCGACGGGTTCGCCGGCGAGCAGCCGCTGGTCCCGCGGGGGGACGGCTCGTTCCGCGCGGGCGACGACGAGCGGATCCCGGAGACCGTCAGCTTCGACACGATCGTCGAAGGGAAGGCGCTGCGCGCCCGCCTCTCGTTCGCCGAGTACTACCGGGTCGGCTGAGCGGTCGGTGCATCGCCATCCGTCGTCGGCCGAACCGACGACGGTTCTCCCCGCGGTCGAAGAGATTCCGCGACTCCGCCTGCGGGCTCCGCGCGGAATGACGGCATGGGGCATCGCGGCGCCATCGGCAACGATGGCGGCTAACGATGCATGGAGCACGAAGTGCCTTGACCATCGGCAATTGTCGGAATTATGAGCCGACGACGAGATTCTTCCTTCGCCAGAATGACCATCGAGGGGGTCATCCTGAGGCACGAAGGAGCTCGGCGTCGGTGCGGCGGAGGGGGTAATGATGGACGGAGCGCTGAGCGCGTTCGATGGCGGGATTTGCCTCTGCCCGTTCCTGTTCAAAACAACCGCTGTGCGCCTCGCGCTACCAGGCGCGGAAGACGTGGGCGAGCGGCAGGCCGAACCCGGGCACGACGTCTTCGCCGTCGAGGTGGCCGTCGGGACTGAGCGCCTCGGTCGAACCGTCGGCGCGGTGGACGACGGTCGTCTGGCGGACCGGATCGAGCACCCAGACGAGGCGGACGCCCGCCCGCAGATAGCGCGCGACCTTGTCGGCCACCTCCCCGGCCCGGTTCGAAGGCGAGAGCACCTCGACCGCGAGATCGGGACAGACCGGGAAATAGTGGTTGAACGTGAACCCGGCCGGGACTCGATCACGCCGGATAAAGCCGACGTCGGGCGCGACCACGGTGTCGGGGTCATGGCCAAGGAAATACCCGCCGTCCGCACCGGTCACATATCCGAGACGCCGCGCGTCGACGAACATCGCGAGCGGGGCAGAGATTCTCAAAGCGACAATGCTCGAACCAGGGCTGGCTGGGCTCACTTCCCGTAACTCCCCGTCGATGAGCTCGAAGGGCGCGTCGTCCCCCATCTCCAGCAAGTCCGGACCGGTGAAGAGTCTCGTGGTCGCCATCTCGTCGCCGATCCTCCCGCGCATCGCCAGGGTTGGCTCTTTGGCCTTCTCGCGGTATCGTACCATCGAGCCACGGGGTCAAAATGCCGCGATTCAACGAAGGGACTCATCGCATGGATCGGCCTGAGCGGAAGCTGTCGTTCGGGATTCAGACCGTACCCAACCGCCCGTGGGCGGAGCTTGCGCGGACGTGGACGGAGGTCGAGGCGCTCGGCTTCGACAGCGTCTGGCTGCCGGACCACTTCCTCGGCACGTTCCGCCCCGACCTGCCCTTTCTGGAGGCGTGGACGCTGCTGGCGGGGCTGGCCACGAAGACGAGCCGGATCCGGATCGGCGTGCTCGTCAGCTGCAACACCTTCCGGCACCCGGCGCTGCTGGCGAAGGAGGCGGTGACGGTCGACCACATCTCCGGCGGGCGGCTCGAGTTCGGGATCGGCACGGGCTGGGTCGAGATCGAGCACACGATGTTCGGCCTGACCTACCCGGACGCCGCCACCCGCGTCGCGATGTACGCGGAGGCGGTCGCGCTGATCGACCATCTCTTCCGGAACGAGACCACGACGTTCGCGGGTCGGCACTACCGCCTGCACGACGCGCCCTTCCGCCCCGCGCCGCTGCAGACGCCCCGGCCGCCGTTCACGCTGGCCGCGCACAGCCCGCGGATGCTCAAGATCATCGCGCCGTACGCCGACCGCTGGAACTCGATGGGCACGCCCGCGGAGATGGCCGAGCGCGGCGCCCGCCTCGACGAGGCCTACCTCGCGATCGGCCGCGACCCCGGCGACGTGCTGCATTCGGTGCTCCACGTGCCCGCGCTCGCGCCCGACGAGCACCCGTGGGATTCGACCGACGCCTTCGCCGACTACGTCGGCCGCCACCGCGAGGCGGGCGTGCGGGAGTTCATCCTTCAGCCGCCCCCGCCCGAACGGCACGATCTCTTCGTGCGGATCGCGACCGAGACGGTTCCGGCGATGCGAGCGCAGCAGTGGGGGTTGGGGGGGGGGGGGCGGGGGGGAGGGGGGGGGGGGGGGGGGGGGGGGGGGGAGGAGGGAAGAGGCGGGCTCGCCAAAAAGAACGGCGTCG
>JBPCRG010000088.1:0-4288 GCA_050997095.1 Thermomicrobiales bacterium
CATCAACGCGGGCCTGACGCTCGGGCTGGGCATCAGCTCGTTCATCGTCACCCTCGGCATGATGTCGATCATCCGCGGCGCGGCCTACACGACCACGAACGCCGCGGTGCAGAACACCCACAAACTGCAATCGTTCCGCCAGATCTTCAACGGGGCGGCGATCACAAATCCGGTCCGCGTGCCCTGGCCGGTGGTGGCGATGTTCGTGATCTTCGCCGTCTTCTGGCTCGTGCTGAACCGCACGTCGCTGGGGCGGAGGATCTACGCGGTGGGCGCCAATCCCCGCTCGGCGATGCTGGCCGGGATCGCGGTCAACCGCGTCAAGATCGCCTGCTTCATGCTGACGAGCATGCTGGCCTCGGTCAGCGCCTTCATGTTCATCTCACGGATGAACTCCGGGCAGAACAACGCCGGGTTCGGGTTCGAGCTGCAGGTGATCGGGGCGGTGCTGCTCGGCGGGGCGAGCCTTGCCGGCGGCAAAGGCACGCTCGTCGGCACGCTCTTCGCGGCGCTGCTGCTGGGCACGCTCAACAACGGGATCACGCTGCTCGGCTACAACCCGAGCTGGCAGACGGCGGTGCCGGGGATCGTGATCCTGCTCGCGATCTTCCTCGATTCGGTCCGTCGCCGCCTGGCGCGGGAGGAGTGACGCGCATGGACATGGAGATGGGCGAGGCGCCCCCGCACTCCCCCGACTCCCCGCCGCGGCCGATCATCGAGATGCGGGGGATCCGCAAGGTCTTCCCGAGCGTGGTCGCGCTCGACGACGTGGATTTCGATCTCCTGCCCGGCGAGGTCCACGCGCTGATCGGCGAGAACGGCGCGGGCAAGAGCACGCTGATCAAGATCATCGCCGGGCTCTACCGGCGCGACGGCGGGGTGATGCGCGTCGGCGGCGTGGAGGTCGATTTCGGCAGCCCGGCCGACTCGATCGCGCGCCACATCAAGGTCGTCTATCAGGAACTCGACCTCGTGCCGGGGTTGAGCGTCGCCGAGAACGTCTTTCTCGGGGCCTATCCGAAGACGCCGCGCGGGTTCATCGACTGGCCGGCGCTCAACCGGCGCACCGCCGACGCGCTCACCCAGCTCGGGCTGGAGATTGACCCGGAGACCCCGGTCGGGGAGTTGCGGACGGCCGAGCAGCAGCTCGTGGAGATCGCGCGGGCGCTGTCGCGGCAGGCGCAGGTCGTGGTGATGGACGAGCCGACGTCGGCGCTCAGCCCGGCGGAGGTCGACACGCTCTTTGCGGTGGTCCGGCAGCTGCAGCGGCGTGGGGTGGCGATCATCTACGTCTCGCACAAGCTGGACGAGATCTACCGGATCGCGGACCGGGTGACGGTCTTCCGCGACGGCCGGATGGTGACCACGGCGCGGACGATCGACACGACGCAGCATCAACTCGTCTCGTGGATGGTTGGGCGCGAGCTGCGCGACCTCTTTCCGAAGACGGCGCCCACGATCGGCCGGGAGCTGCTGACGGTCGAGGGCGTCAACGGCGGCGGGCTGCACGACGTCGGCTTCAGCGTCCACGCGGGCGAGGTCGTCGGCATCTTCGGGCTGATGGGAGCCGGGATCAACACCGTCGGGCGGGCGATCTTCGGGGCGAGCCCGCGGCAGGGATCGGTGACGATCGACGGGCAGGCCATCCCGCCCGAATCGCCCGCGGCGGCGATCGCGCTGGGTCTGGGCCTGCTGACCGAGAGCCGCAAGGAGGACGGGCTCTTTCTGCCGCTCTCGGTCAAGGAGAACATCACCGTCGCGTCGCTCGACCACTTTTCCGCGCTGGGGTGGATGCGGAGGCGGGAGGAAGGCAGGGCGGCCACCGACTTCGTGCGCCAGCTCTCGATCAGGACCCCGTCGCTGCGGCAGAAGATCCGCCTCTTGAGCGGGGGCAACCAGCAGAAGGCGTTGATGGCGCGCTGGATGATGCGCGATCTGAAGGCGCTGATCCTGGCCGAGCCGACCCGCGGCATCGACGTCGGCTCGAAGGCGGAGATCTACCGGCTGATCGACGGGATGGCGCACCGCGGGATGGGGATCCTGTTCATGTCCACGGAGATCCCGGAGATCCTCGGCATCTCGGACCGGATCCTCGTGATGCGCGAGGGCCGGATCACCGCCGAGTTCAGCCGGGCCGAGGCGACCCAGGAGAAGCTGGTCGAGGCGGCGGCGGTCGTGCTCGCCGCGGCGGAGGTGGCCTGATGGCGACGGCGGGACGGGGCGGCATCCCCTACGCGGAGACGGACGGCGACGGGGCCGCGCCCGCCGGCTGGCGGCGCGGTCTGACGCGCTTCATGCGGCACGAGGAACTGGCGCTCCTGCTGCTGCTGGGCGTGATCGTCGCCTATTTCGTGATCGTCGAACCGGTCGCTCGGCAAAGCGACGTCTATTTCGACCTGCTGCGCGAGGTCTCGCCCTATCTCGTCTGCGGCGTGGGGATGACGCTGCTGCTGCTGGCGGGAGAGCTCGACCTGACCGTGGGCTCGATGCTGGCGGTGACGGGGGTCGTCACGGTCGACGTCGCGAACCGCACCGGCAGCCTGTGGCTCGGGGCCTTCGCCGGGTTGATGACGGGCCCGATCGTGGGGATGATCAACGGCTATCTCGTGACCAAGCAGAAGATGGACTCGTTGATGACGACGATCGGCATGATGTTCGCGCTGCGCGGTCTCGTCTACGTCTACACGAACCGCACGCCGGTCGTGGACGAGCACGCCTTCGCGAATTTCACGCGGTTCTGGTCGGCCGACATCGGCCCGGCGCCGTTGCCGGGTCTGGTCGCCCTCGTCCCGATCGTGCTCGCCTACATCCTGCTGACGCGCACCGAGTTCGGGCGCAGCATCTACGCGATCGGCGGCAACGCGCAGGCGGCGCGGGTCTCCGGGATCGACGTCCAGCGCGTGAAGTTCACCCTCTTCGTGGTCTCCGGATGCCTGGCCGCGCTGGCGGGGCTGATGGTCGCCTCGCAGACGGGAACCGGCTACTTCGACGCGGGGGTGCAGGGGTTCGAGCTGATCGTGATCGCATCGGTGGTGCTCGGCGGGGTCAGCCTCTCCGGCGGCGACGGGCGGCTGGTCAGCGCGATGCTCGGCGTGGTGATCCTGGGGATGACGGGCAAGGGCCTGCGCCTGCTGAACGTGGACACGACCCAGCAGCTCGTGGTCACCGGGGTGATGATGTTGATTGCGGTCTGGTACCACCGGCTGCGCAAGGGGTTCGTGCGGAGCGGCGTCCGGGATCGCCGCTGTTCGGGGGAGGAACGGCATGGTCTGCGGCGCATCGGAGCTGACGCTCGCGCACGGCATCCGCGCGGTGCGGATCGAGAACGGTCTGCTCGCGGCCACGGTGCTCGTCGACAAGGGCGCCGACATCTACGAGCTGATCCACAAGCCCAGTGGAGTCGACGTGCTCTGGAAGAGTCCGTGGGGGTTGCGGCCGATCGGCAAGGGCTTCGCGACGGCGGCGAAGAGCGAGACGGCATGGCTGGAGAACTACGCGGGCGGGTGGCAGGAGATCTTCCCCAGCGGGGGCGGCCCGTGCGAGTACAAGGGCGTCGAGCTCAACTTCCACGGCGAGGCGTCGACGCTGGGCTGGGATTTCGAGATCGCGGAGGAGCCGGACGCCGTCGAGCTGCGGCTGGGCGTCCGCCTGATGCGCAGCCCGTTCCGGCTGGAGCGGACGATGCGGATCGAGTCGGGCGAGCCCTCGCTGCTGCTGCGCGAACGCGTCACGAACGAAAGCCGTGAGACGATCGACTACATGTGGGGGCATCACCCGGCCTTCGGCGCGCCGTTCTTGAGCGGCGCCTGCCGGATCGACACCAACGCCGCGACCTTGATCGGCGACGATCTCTACCAGAGCGAACACAGCCCGATCGCGCCGGGAACGGCCTGCGCCTGGCCGGCGGGCGGGCGCGACGGGCGCTCGACCGATCTGAGCGTGGTCCCCGGCGCGGACGAGCGGCGCACGATGCTGGGCTATTTCGCCGACTACGAGGGCGACGACGCCTGGTATGCGATCACGAACCGGGAGCTTGGGTTCGGGGTCGGTCTGGTCTGGCCGAAGGCGGCCTTTCCGCACGCCTGGCTCTGGCAGGAGATGCACGCCTCGGCCGGATTCCCGTGGTACGGAGGCGCCTACGTGATGGCGATCGAGCCGGGCACGAGCCATCCCGGGCAAGGGTTGGTCGCGGTGATGGAGAAGACGGGGACGCACCGCTCGCTGGCGCCGGGGGAATCGGCGGAAGCGGAGTTGCGGGCCGTCTTCTACGAGGGCTCCGCGGCGGTCG
>JBPCRG010000172.1:0-3905 GCA_050997095.1 Thermomicrobiales bacterium
TTCATCGATGGTGAAAGGGCAGCAGCAACGATCGAGAACCCTTCGTTCATGGACGTTCCCGGTTCATATAAAGACTATTAACCGCGCGCGGTGGATGGCCACCAGGTCGCCGCTGGCGATCGTCTTCCCGAGCGTGCCGCTGATATCGGTGATGGCGGCGGAGCTAGTCACGAAGAGCCGAACCGCGACCGCGATGGCGCTCGGCATGCCCGGGACGTCCTCCGACACCTTGACCGTCTGGTCTTCGCCATCACGGCCGCCGCCGCAGAGGCGGTGTCGACCATCTGCGAGGCGTTGAGAATGTTCAGGACGAGCGCCGTGTTGGCGGCCTGCATCGCCGCGGCGCTCCCGGCTCTGCCGGGAAAAACTTCCCGGCAGAGTCGGGAACAACGCTGATGACACGGGAATTTCTGGAATGTAGCGTCACGGAAGGACGTTGTTTGGTTCAAACCCGCGCCGCGGGGAAGGGGGGAAATCAGACGCAACATGCAACTGGCGCGCTCACTTTTCCGGAAACCGCACGGTCAAATCGGCTAGAGCGAACAGGAGAGAATCAATGCACGCACAACAGGGATCCTGGTCCGGCTCGCGCCGCGCTCTATTGGGCGAAGCGGTCAAGGTCGCGGCCGGCGGAACGCTGGCCGCTGCGCTCGCCCGTCAGGGGGCGCAGCAAGCGCTCGCTCAGAGCACGCCGGCCACCCCGGCCTACCCGGAGTTGACGGTCACGATCACCGACGCGGCCTTCACGGTGTCCGCCACCGAGGTGCAGGCCGGCTACGTCTTGCTGACCGCCGTCAACCGGAGCAAGGACTCCAGCAGCGTGGGGCTTGTCGGCCCCGGCCCGGGGCGGACGATGCAGGATCTGATGAAGGAAGCCCAGCAGGATCAGGCCACCCCGCAACCGTCCAACGGCTCGCTCCCGCCGTTCTTCTACACGGCGGCGATCGCCGGCGGTTCCGGCAGCATACCCGCCGGCGGCTCCGGCCAGGCGATCATTCAATTGGCGGCGGGCGATTGGGCCGTCTTCGGCGGTTCCGAGACGAGCAACCAGCCCCCGGTCTTCATCACCGCCAACGCCGCAACCTCGGCGGCCCAGGCGGCGCCCACGGCGTCGGTCACGATCACCGAGCTCGACTTCGCCTTCGGCGGCTTCGGTCAGCCCATCCCGGCCGGCCGGCAGACCTGGCAGGTGGTCAACCGGGGCACGCAGCCCCACATGCTGTCGCTGGGTCAGATTCCCGCGGGCGCAACGATTGATCAGGTGCTGGCGTCGGTCAATCAATCGCAGAACGCAACCCCGGCGCCGGGCCTCCTGCGGCGGGAGGACTTCCAGGATCGCGGCGGGGTGATCGTGCAGTCGCCCGGGACGGCGGTCTGGCCGCTGCTCGATCTTCCGGCGGGCCGCTATGCCGCCTTGTGCTTCGTGGGCGATCCGCGGCATGGGGGAGAACCGCACGTGATGGAAGGGATGGCCGCGGTCTTCGATGTCGGATGACTGAAATGTCGGCGGCCACGTCGGCCGGTCGAGACGCGCGTCGGCAATCGGAGAGTCGTTGGCGCCTCGCGCGTTCGTCTATGCTCTGTCTCGGTCTTTGGTCGATCCGACGCCGCGAGGCGCATGCGGCGTCGGATCGACCGTCTGGCCGCGCGGTCGGCCACCGGCGAATCGCCGCCAACGAGGGCGTGACCATGACGATGCGCGTCGAAGGCATAGTCGCCGCAGCCCCCGCCGTCCCGGTTGAGTGGCGGGGACGGTCGATTGTCATCGCGCGTCTCGTCTGGGTTCTTCTGGTCTCGCAGGCGATCGTGCTGACGTCGATCTCGTTCGTCGCTCGCTTTCACCAGCTCAGCCACCCGCCCGCGGATGTCCGCGCTCAACTCACCCATGCCAGCCTGTCGCCCGTCGTCTACGCCGCCTATCTCACCACGGTGAACGGCATCTACGCCTTTGTCTGCTGCGCCGTGGCCGCGCTCATCATCCGGCATCGGCCGAATGACCGGATCGGACTGTTCGGATCGCTTTATCTCGTGCTCTTTGGGCTGACCGATTCGCCGGAGATGCAGGCGGTGGTGAATCGATATCCGGGACTTGCCACACCGGCCAACTTCTCTGTCTTTTTGCTGGCGCTGGTGCTCATCGGGTTCTTCTTCGTGTTTCCCGACGGACGGATCGCTCCCGGCCAGGCGCGTTATCCGCTCCTGGTCGCCGCCGCCATTTACACCGTCGTTTTCGTCTTCAAGGGCTCCACTGTCGCCGCGAATCCGCCGGACTGGCTGGGACAGATGATCATCCTCGGGTCGGTCGCCGGTATTTCGGCGCAGATCTACCGTTATGTGAAGATGGCGGATTCCGTGCAACGGCAGCAGACGAAATGGGTCGTCTTCGGGGCCGCCGCCGCCATCCTGACGGCGGTCTGCTTCAGCATCTTTGGCGACCATGTGCCGACGATCGGCCGAACGGAGACAGGCTACGATCTGACGGCCAATACCGTGATCACCATTGCGTCGCTGCTCGTTCCCCTGACGTTGGGTCTGGCGATTTTGCGCCACCGTCTCTGGGACATCGATGTCGTCATAAACCGGTCGCTTGTCTACGGCGCGCTGACGGCGAGTCTTCTCGGTCTCTATCTGGCGGTCGCGGAAGGACTCGGAGCGCTCGTCCAGGCGCAGGGCCGATTGCCGTTCTCGCTGCTCGCGACGGCCATGGTCGCCCTGCTCTTCGCGCCGTTGCGCCACCGGCTTCAATCCGCCGTCAACCGGCTGATGTACGGGGAACGGGACGATCCGTATCGCGTCCTGACCCAGGTTGGGAAGCGCGTGGGCGCCCCGCCCGCCCCGGAGCCGGTGCTGCAGGTGATAGCCGAAACGGTGGCGGGCGCGTTGAAATCTCCGCACGTCTCCATCGCGCTCAAGCAGGCCGACGGATTGACGCCGGCCGCGTCGCACGGAACGGTCGGAGACCCCTCGTTCTGTCTGCCGCTGGAATATCAAGGCGAGCAGGTGGGCGAGCTGCACGTCGCGCCGCGCGGCCCAGGCGAGCAATTCTCGCCGGCGGATCGGCGGCTCCTGGAGGATCTCGCCCGTCAGATCGGTCCGGCGGCGCACGCCGTCAGCCTGACCGCCGATCTGCAGCGCTCGCGCGAGCGACTGGTCACCGCGCGCGAGGAGGAACGGCGGCGGCTTCGTCGCGACCTGCACGACGGGTTGGGGCCCCAACTCGCCACGCTCACCCTGACCATCGAGACGATTCGAAACCATTTTGCGGACGATCCAGCGCTGGACGCCGCGCTCGTCGATTTGACCGAGCGGACTCAGCAGGCACTGGCGGACATCCGGCGTCTCGTCTACGGTCTGCGGCCGCCGGCGCTGGATGAGCTTGGCCTGCTTTCGGCGCTTCAGCAGACTGTGGCGCAATACGGCCAGGCCGGAGATGGGAACCTCCAGGTGACGCTCGACGCTCCGGAATCGCTGCCGCCGCTGCCCGCGGCCATCGAGGTGGCGGCCTACCGAATCGTGCAGGAGGCGCTGGTGAATGCCGCCCGTCATTCGGCCGGCCGCACATGCCGTCTCTCTGTTTTCCTGGAGGGAGCCCCCAACGTTCTGTGTCTGCGGATCGCGGACGACGGGCGGGGTCTGCCCGATCATCGCCGCGCCGGCGTCGGTCTGGTCTCGATGTGCGAACGCGCCGAGGAACTGGGCGGACGCCTGCTGATCGCGTCGCCTCCCACCGGCGGTACGGTCGTCACGGCCGAACTCCCGTATCTCGCGAACTCCCAGAAGGAGATCGTCGGCAGAAAAAACGAGGGGGGTCCGCATGGATGCGATTCGCATTCTCATCGCCGATGACCATCCCCTCTTTCGCGACGGTCTGCGTGGATTGCTCGATTCGGTGCCGGACACCGACG
>JBPCRG010000214.1:0-3643 GCA_050997095.1 Thermomicrobiales bacterium
CAACAACAACGCTCGTCAAAAGAACATCCTCACCGGCAAGATCCTGCGGATCACCCGCGACGGCGCGATTCCGGCCGGGAACCCCTACTCCGGCGCGACCTTCGCCCGCTGCAACCTGACCGGCCGCACGTCTTCCGACAAGGATTGCCAGGAGACGTTCGCCTCAGGATTCCGCAATCCGTTCCGATTCAACTTCGACCCCAACGCCAGTGGGGTCAAGCTCTATGTCAACGACGTCGGGCAAAACTTGTGGGAGGAGATCGACAACGTCACCGCCGGCAAGAACTACGGCTGGAGCTATTGCGAAGGGACGCATCTCAACAGCAGCTCCTCGCCCTGCACGCATTCGGGCGCCGAATTGCCGATCCACGAATATGGCCACGACACCGGCTGCGCCTCGATCACCGGCGGCGCGTTCGTTCCGAACGGAGCCTGGCCCGCGGCCTACAACGGGGCCTACTTCTTTGCCGACTACGTCTGCGGCAAGATCTTCTCGCTGAAGGACGGCGTTCCGACCCAATTCGCCTCCGGCCTCGGCGGGCTGACCACGCCCCAGTTCGGCGCCTTCGGCAGCGGCCAGGCGCTCTACTACGCGTCCTACACGAACGGCGGGCAGCTGCTCCGCATCTCCTTCGGCGGCATGCCCGTCGCCAGCGCGACCGCCACCCCCACCTTCGGCGCATTGCCGTTGGCCGTCCAGTTCGACGGCACGGCCAGCTCGGCCCCCGCGGGCGGAACGCTCTCGTACTCGTGGAATTTCGGCGACGGGTCACCGCCCAACACCACCGGCGCCCGGGTTTCGCACACCTACACGGCGATCCCGACCGGCGGCTCGCTTCAAGCGACCTTGACGGTCACGACCAGCGGCGGGGCGTCCAACTCCACCAAGGTTAAGATCTTTCCCGGCAATGCCGGCCCCACTCCCGTGATCGCCAGCCCGTCCCCGACGCTCCTCTACACGGTCGGGCAGCAGCTCACCCTGAACGGCTCCGCGACCGACGCGGCGGGAAACCCGATCACCGGCGACAAACTGACCTGGGAAGTCTTCCTCCATCACCTGACCCACACCCACCCGCTCCTCCAGGCGACCCATCAGAATCCGGTCCAGATCACGGCGAGACCTCCCGAGGATCTGCTGGCCGCGACCAACAGCTACATCGAGATCCGTCTGACCGCCGTCGACGCGAACGGCCTCTCCAAGACACTGACCCAGAACGTGATGCCGCACAAGGTGGACCTCTCGTTCCAGTCGTCGCCGGCCGGCCAGACCCTGCTGATCGGCGGGACGCGATTCAGCGCACCGGCCACGGTCACCTCCTGGGAGAACAACCCGCTCGACATCGAGGCGCTCGACGGCGTCGCCCCCTCCGGCGAACCGCTCGCATTCACGGATTGGTCCGACGGCGGCGCCCGGGCGCATGCCCTGACCACCCCCGCCGGGCCGACGACCTACACCGCGACCTACTCCGTGATCTCCGCGCCGACCTTCCCGCCCGTCGCCGACGCCCGCGTCCGCAAATCCAGCCCGACCACCAACTACGGCAGGACCTCCGCGCTCAGCGCGAAGAGCGGGTCCGCCGCGGAGGCGAGCTTCCTCCGGTTCAACGTCGCGGGGCTGGCCGGGGCGCCGACCTACGCCAAGCTCTACCTCTAGGTCTCGAACGGCTCGGTCGACGGCCCGTCGGTCTTCGCCGCAGGCGACGGCTGGACCGAGACCGGGATCACCTGGAACAACCAGCCCGCGACATCGGGGCCGGCGCTGGACAGCATCGGCCCCGTCGGCAACGGCGTCTGGCGGGTGCTCGACGTCACCGCCGCGGTCCGCGGGAACGGTCCGGTGAACCTGGCGCTGATCGGCGACTCGACCGATTCGTTGACCGCTCCCTCCCGCGAGGCGACCAGCCGCCAACCGCGCCTCGTCGTCGCCGGGGCATCGAGCGGCGACGCCAATCCCCCGTCCGCGCCCACGAACCTCGCCGGCGACCCGTCATCTTCATCGACGGTGGATCTTACCTGGAAGGCGTCGACCGACATCGAGGGCGCGATCGCCGGCTACGACCTCTACCGCAACGGCACGCTGCTAACCACCGTCGGCCCCGCGGTCTCGTTCAGCGACACCACGACCGCGGCGCAGAGCACCTACGCCTACAAGATCCGCGCCCGCGATGCCTCCGGCAACGTCTCCGGCTTCTCCGCCGATCGCAGCGTGACCACGCCCGCTCCCACGACGACATTCGTGCTCTCGCCGACGGACGACGCCCGCGTCTCGGCCGCGGCGCCGGGATCCATCTTCGGCCGCTCGACGCAGTTGCGGACCCAAGGCGGCTCCGGCGCGTTCGGGAGCTACCTCAAGTTCAGCGTGCCGACGCTGAGCGGGTCGATTTACCGGGCGCAGTTGCGCGTCTATGTGACCAGCGGCTCGACGAACGGCTCGGTCGACGGCCCGGCGGTCTACACCAGCGGGTCGACCTGGTCGGAAACCGGCATCACGTGGTCGAACCGGCCGGCCCGGAGCAGTTCCGCGATCGCCGACCTCGGCGTGATCTCCGGCGGTTCCTGGGTGACCTACGACGTCGCGGCCGCGATCACCGGCAACAACCTCCGGACCTTCGCGCTCGCCCAGGGGAGCATCGACGACGCCGCGTTCTCGTCCAAGGAGGGAAGCAACCCTCCGCAGCTGATCATCACCACCCTCCAGAACGGGTTCGCCATCAACGCCGCCGGCCAGCCGGACGGCCCGGCGGCGAGTCCCGTCGCGACCGGCTCCGTGAAGGCCGCCGCGGTCGTCGCGCCCTCGCCGACCGCGAGCGCCGCCGGCACGCTCCCGTTCAGCGACGGGTTCGAAAGCGGCGAACTCGGACAGTGGACGCCCGCAGCGGGTTTTGCCATCGAACAGGACACCGTCGCCACCGGTGCCTTCGCCGTCCGCGCGACCAGCGGCGGGTCGGCCGACGCTCCAGGCCAGGCCGCCGACGCGACGCGGTCCCTCGGCGAACCCCAAACCGAGGTCTATGCCCGCGTGGCGGTGAATCTCCCTGCCGCACCCGCGGCGGATCTCGATCTGCTCGCGCTGCTGGATCGGCGCGACACGCCCCTCGTCACGCTGGTGGCGACGGCGGACGGCAAGATCGCCCTGCGCAACGGCGCCTCCCGGCAGGTCACGGCGTTCGCGGATCTGCCGCCCGCGGCGTGGCACGCTCTCCAAATCCATCTCGCCGCGAACGGAGCCCGGAGCAGGATCGAGGTCTGGCTTGATGGCAAGCTGGTCGTGCAGTCGCCGATCCGCCTGACGTCCCGCCCGATCTCGTCGCTTCGATTGGGCGATCCGTCGCTCACCAAGACCTTCTCGGTCGTCTTCGACGATGTGGCCGTCGATCGCGTCTGCATCGGCGCCTGCCCCTCGGATCTGGCGACGCCGGAGCCGAGCCCGACCGCCGCCGCGCCGGAGCCGACCGCGACTCCCCAGCCGTCGCCGACCGACGTCCCGACCGCCGCCGCGACCGAGACGCCCGCGCCCGTCCCGACCGCGACCGACCCTCCCCCGACCGAAACCCCGACGCCGGAGCCGCAACCCACCGAGGCGCCTCCTGCCGAGGTCACGCCGACGGCCGAAGGCGACTGATCGCCGATGCGGGCTCTGGAA
>JBPCRG010000217.1:0-4082 GCA_050997095.1 Thermomicrobiales bacterium
GGCTACCCGGCATGGTAGCATCGCCCGGGCCGTCTCCGGTCTTGGGCCGACCCCATCCCGCCGCCGTTCGTCATCCGCCGGAAATGCGAGTCCCCGTTGATCGTCCAGTCGTTGCGCTCGCGACCCGAAAAGCCGACGTCCTCGACCATCCGCGTCGGCGTGATCGGCGCGGGGTTCGGCGCGGCCGTGCACATCCCGGCGCTTCAGCAGATCGCGGGGGTGAAGGTGGTGGCGGTCTGCGCCCGCCGGGCGGAGCGCGCGCACCTCGCGGCCGCGCAGCACGGGGTGCCCGCGGCGGTCTCGGACTATCGGGAGCTGACCGCCGACACGGAGATCGACGCGATCGTCGTCGCCTCGCCGCCCTACCTGCACCACTCGATGACGATCGCGGCGCTCGAGGCCGGCAAGCACGTCCTCTGCGAGAAGCCGATGGCGCGCAGCCTCGCGGAGGCGCGCGACATGGTCAAGATCGCCGAGCGCGCCGGGGTGACGGCGATGATCAACCACGAGTTCCGCTTTCTGCCGGCCCGGGCCCGGGCGAAGGAGCTGATCGACGGCGGCTACCTTGGCGAGCCGCAGACCGCCTCGCTGACGATCTACCGCGCCAGCCTCAACGATCCGCACGGGATCCCGTTCGGCTGGCTGATGCAGCAGGACAAGGCGGGCGGGATGCTCGGCGCGGCGGGCTCCCACCACATCGACTCCCTTCGCTGGTGGTTCGGCGAGGTCAAGTCGGTCGCGGGCGCGGTGGGCACGATGGTCAAGCGGCGGCGGCTGCCCGAATCGCAGCAGATGGCGACCGTCGACGCGGACGACAATTTCGCGCCGCTGCTCAAGTTCGTGAGCGGGGCGATCGCGACCATCCACTATTCGGCGACCGCCGCCTACGATCTCACGGACCAGATCGTGCTCTCGGGCTCCGAGGGGATGCTGATGCTGACGAGCGAAGGTCTCCTCTACGGCGCCAAACGCCGGGAGCCGATGACCGAGCAGGAGCTGCCCGGGCACGTCCTCGGCGCGCCGCCCTCGTTCGATCACCCGCTGATCCAGCCGACGACCGCGCTCTCCCGCGAGTGGATCGCCGCGATCCGCGAGAAGCGGCAGGCCTCGCCCTCGTTCGCGGACGGGATCAAGGTCCAGGAGATCCTCGACGGCGTGGTGCGCTCGAGCCAGCAGGGGCGCTGGGTCGACGTCGGCCGCGGCCGCTTCGGCCCCGGCTCCGGAAGCGCCTGACCGATGACCGCTTCCCCGGCGCGGCCCCGCGCCGTGCGGCTGATCGCCACGGATCTCGACGGCACGCTGCTCCGTCCCGACCGGACCATCTCCGAGCGGACCAAATCGGCGTTCCGGCGCGCCCGGGAGACGGGGATCGTGACCGTGATCGCGACCGCCCGGCCACCCTTGACCGCCCGCTCCTTCGCCCGCGCGGCGGGAATCGACGGCCTCGCGATCTGCTCCAACGGGGCGCTGGTCTACGATCTGGACGCGCGGGCCGTCGTCGCGCATCGTCCGATGACCCCGAAGGCCGCCGCCGAGGCGATGCTCGGGATGCGCGCGCGCCTGCCCGACGTCTGCTTCGGCTGCGTCACGCTGGAGGAGTTCTGGGCCGAGCCGGCCTACGTGGCGCTGTCGAATCAGGAGGACCGCGGCCGGACGCGGGAGGATATGACGACGGCGTCGGTCGACGCCTTTCTCCGGACGCCGATCACCAAGCTCACGCTCCGCCACGCCACGATGCGCCCCGCCGAGCTTCTGGCGATCGTGCGGGAGCTCTCGCCGGCGGGCTGCGAGGCGGACATCTCGGGCGCGCCGTTCGTCGAACTGGTCGCCAAAGGCGCCTCCAAGGCCAGCGCACTGGCGGAGCTGTGCGAGCGCCGGGGCATCGCCGCCGCCGAGGTGATGGCGTTCGGCGACGCCCCGAACGACCTTGGCATGCTGGCTTGGGCGGGCCGCGGCGTCGCCGTCGCCAACGCCTACCCCGAGGTCCTCGCGGCCTCCGACGAGGTCACCGCCGCAAACAAGGACGACGGCGTCGCCGCCGCGATCGAACGGCTGCTGTCTGAGTGACGCCGAGCGGGCCGGCCATCGTGGTTGCATCGGTGTGTCGTGGCAACGACGAGATCCTTCGTTCCCCCGCCGGCGCGGCGCCCCTCCCCCGTCATTCCGGGCGGAGCCCGCAGGCGGAGTCGCGGGGTCCAGGAATCTCGTCGAGCGCAGCGGGAACCGTCGCCGAACGGGGACGGGCCCCCATCCCCCCGTCCCGCACCCGGAGGTTACCCGCCCCGAGTTCGGGGGCAAGGGGGAGGCGGCGCCGGGCAGAGGGTGGCAAGACGGTGTGATCGATGCGTCGCCCAAGGGCGCTCCTTGCGATACTGTGCGGAAGACGGCGATCCTTCCCCGGCGGGCCGTCGAATCTTTCTCCCGCCCCACCCCGATTTGGAGGTTCCCATGGTTGCCATCGCCGCCCGGACGGCCGCGCCCTTCGTCTCCGCCGCGCAAGCGCTCGACACGCCGTGCATGGTCGTCGACGAAACGGTCATGCAGCGCAACATCGACGAGATGCAGGCGATGGCGAACTCGTTCGGCGTCAAGCTGCGGCCGCACATCAAGACGCACAAGACGCCGCAGATCGCGCTCCGCCAGATCGCGGCCGGGGCGGTCGGGATCACCTGCGCCAAATTGGGCGAGGCAGAGGCGATGGTCGACGGCGGGATCGAGGACGTGCTCCTCGCCTATCCGACCATGGGCGAGATCAAGATCCGGCGCCTGCTGGCGTTGATGGAGCGGGCGCGGGTGATCGTCGCCGTCGATTCCCGCGAGGCCGCGCTGGAGCTCTCGGCGGCGATGGCCCGGGCCGACCGCCGGCTCGACGTCTACATCGAGGTCGACACCGGGCAGCATCGCTCCGGGGTGATGATGGGTGCGGAGACGGTCCGCTTCGGGCTCGATGTCGCGCGGATGCCGGGGCTGCGCCTGATCGGCGTCTTCAGCCACGAGGGCCACGCGAACACGCAGCCTCCCGAGACGATCACCGACGTCGCGATCGAGGCGGGCAAAGCGCTCGTCGAGACCGCGGAGGAGCTGCGCCGGCAGGGGGTCGAGATCACCGTGGTCAGCGTCGGGTCGACGCCCGCGGCCGCGATCACCCCGTCGGTGCCGGGCGTCACCGAGGTGCGCCCCGGCACCTACGTCTTCAAGGGCACCACCGCATTCCGCTACGGCGTCTTCGGCCCCGAGCGCTGCGCGGCGCGGGTGCTGGCGACGGTCGTCAGCCACGCAGCGGACGACCGCTGCATCGTCGACGCGGGCGCGAAGACGCTGGCGCTCGACAAAAGCATGGGCCATCCCGGCCACGGCTGCATCGTCGGCCACCCCGACTCCGTGATCCACGCCTTGAGCGAGGAGCACGGCTGGGTCGCGATCGCCCCGAACGACCCCGGTTTCCGCATCGGCGAGCGGGTCGAGATCATCCCAAACCACATCTGCCCGTCGATCAACCTGATGGACGAGCTATTCGTGATCCGCGACGGCAAGCTGATCGACACCTGGGCCGTGGCGGCGCGGGGGAAGATCCGCTGACGGTGGGGGCTGGGGATTAGGGGCTGGGGCTGGAGGGACCGACGCAGCGCCCCTCCCCCGTCATTCCGGGCGGAGCCCGCAGGCGGAGTCGCGGAGTCGAGGAATCTCTTCGAGCGCAGCGAGAACTGTCGTCGGTGCGGGCCGATGACCCAGGACGATGCACAGACCACTCAACCTTGGAAGGGCTTTGTCGGCGCAACCTGGGATTTCAATGGCGGCGCTCCGCGGAATCCGATCAATCGGTGGATGACGTCGCGCTTCGTCAACCCGGATAATTAATCCATCAATCCCCGCGCTCCGCGACCATCCTCCGATCTTCCGTCATCGATTCCATGAACCGGCAGGCGGTGTAGGCCGTCAGGCACGCGAGGCCGGCCGGCGCGATCTCCTGCCAATGGGTCGAGAGGTAGCCGCCGATCGCGCCCAGTTCGTCGGCGACCGCGACCAGTTCCGCGTGCTCGGGACCGCCGCGGCCCACCATGTCCGTCGAGTCGATGCTCAGC
>JBPCRG010000385.1:0-3688 GCA_050997095.1 Thermomicrobiales bacterium
GAACGATCCAGTGGCGCTGCGTGAACTCCTGGCAAAGGTGAGCGCGCAGGAGACCGGCGGCGGCACGAACATCTACGACCCGGTTATCGCCGGTCTCGACGCGATGGCGGGGATCACCATGGCGAACTACCTGCCCGCGATCATCGTGATGACCGACGGCAGATCGGACGGCGGCAGCTTCAATACTCTGCGGGCGCGGCTCGGGCAGGCGTCTCCCGGTCTGGCTCCGGTTTACGCGATTCTCTTCGGCGACGCTTCGGAGGACCAATTGCAGCAGATCACCGACGCGACCTCGGGCCGCATTTTCGACGGCCGGACGGACCTTATCGACGCCTTTCGGCAGTCGAAGGCGAACAACTGAGGCGGCGTGCAGATCTTGTGTCCGGCCGGAGATGACTCCTGTGCGCAAGCGCAGCGGGGACGTGACGCGGGAGGAGCGGCGCATGGACCATACACCGGGGTTCTACCGGAGACTCGCGTTGCTTGTGTTAGGAAAAGACGCGGTCCGCGGTGGGCTATGCGTGCTCGTCATGGCGGCGCTTGTGATGGGAGGGCTTTCCGTGTGGCTGAGTTTAATTCTTCCGCTCCTGGCCTATGGCGGGCTGCGGTTGGCGGCGCCGTCCGTTGGCGAATCCTTGGAGCGAGGCAAACAGCGAGCCACGCCTCAAACCGATCGCGCGGCCTACGCCATGTGTGTGAGCTTGCGGGAGGAAATCTGGACGCTCTCCACCCACATCGACGACGCCCAAATGACCGCGCGTCTTCAGAACATAACCTCCTGGATCGACCACATTATGGGGGTGATCGAGGAGGACGAGAAGTATCAAGCCTCGGCTCCGTTGCTCGATCGGCTCGGCTCCACCCGTGACCTGCTCATCGAGTACGTCAAGGTCGCGCGGCGGGGGTTTGACGAGGCCGAACTGCAGGAGCGGGTGCGCGACAATCTGGCGACCCTGGAAACGGGCTTCGAGCAGTTTTGGACGCACCTGAACCGGGCCGCGCTGGTGAATCTCGAAGTGCTCAGCGAAACAATTGATTTCAATCTCTGGGAGCTGCCGGGCACAAATCGCAGAGGAGGAACGTCGTGAAAGACTCGCATCGCGGCTTCGGATCGGTGGAGAGGCTTCCCGTAAAGGCCCGCCAGTTCGCCGGCTTAGCGATCCTGCTGTTGGTGGGGCTCATTATCGTGGCGATCAAGCTGCGGCCAAGCTCTGACCCCGTCCCTCAAGTTCCGTCCATCTTGACGGCGCCAGTGAATGGGATCATCGGAGGGAAGGCGGCGTTCCTGCAGGACCCAGACGTGATCAAGATCCTGAACGAGAAGTACGGTCTCACGGTGAACTTCACCACCGTCGGCTCGATCGAACAGATCGACAGGTGCGCGGCCGGTCTGGATTATTGCTGGCCTTCGAGTCAAACCGCCGGCGAGCTGATCCAGCGCAAGTTCGCGGCCAACCCGGTCAAAAGCGAGATCATCTTCAACTCGCCGATCGTGCTGTACACCTGGGCGCCGATCGCCGATGCGCTGATCGCACAGGGGATCGTGGAGAAAACGGGCGACGCGTACTACGTGGTCAACTTCCCCAAGCTGATCCAGATGATCGGCAATGGCGTGGCCTGGAAAGACATCGGGTTGCCGCAGCTCTATGGCAAGGTAATCGTCTTTTCCAGCGATCCGACCCACAGCAATACCGGCAACTCGTTTGCCGGACTCCTGGCCAACACGCTCAACAGCGGGCACGTGGTCGACGACTCGTCCGCCGCCGCGGTCTTGCCTCAAGTGGAGGCCATCTTCGCCAGGATGGGCCTGCTCCCGAACACCACGACGCAGCTTTTCGAGCAATTTCTCGCACTGGGGATGGGGGCCGCGCCAATCATCGTGGCCTATGAAAGCAATTTGGTCGAATATGGTCTGAGGCACCAAACGCCGACCGACAAGGCAATTATCGGTCAGCCGGTGCGCACACTTTACCCCAAACCGACGGTCTGGTCGTCCCAGCCGCTCATCGCGCTGACCGCCGGTGGCGAACGCTTAATGGCGGCGCTCCGCGACCCGGAGATCCAACGCCTCGGCTGGGAGCGCCACGGGTTCCGCTCCGCCGTGTCGGGTGTGCCGAACAATCCCAACGCGGTGGGTCAACAGGACGTGCCGGCTTCGATTGACTCGGTGATCCAGATGCCGCGGGCAGCGGTGATGGAGCGGATCATCATCGCGCTTCAGGCGACTCCCACGGCGGCGTTCTGGCAAGCGGAGGCGGCGCCAGACGACATCGCATCCCCGCCAAAACTCCAGCTCGGGGAACCTCCTCAATCCGCTCGTGACTCGGTAGTTGCCCAGCGGCCTCCCGCTAGCGCGCTCTGATGCTCCAGCGACATGCGATACGAAAACTTGCCTTGGCGGTCACGGCCGTCGTCATCGTCGTCTGGCCAAGCAGTCGCGGCGCGAGGCACCGGCGGCCATGTTCAAACCGGCCCCCGTGCTTGGGCGGGGGTGTCTGACGGCCTAAGGCACGGCTGTCGCGTTCAGGATTTCCGACTCGTCGTCGACCTCCTGGACGACGTGCGTTGGTCTCGTGATGGCCACTCGTCTCCGGAAGCGCGGCGTGAGGGCTGTTAATTCCCGGATGGATGGAGGACGCTAGCGCGTCCGGTGAAATTTCCTCGGTCTCCTCTCCGGGTTTCGTTCGGCTGGCGGGCAAAGACGGTCCGTTCGACCGGTTCGCAACCGACGGTTGCGAACCGGAGCGACGGGCGGATCGGACGCCGAACCTGCCAGACTTCGTGCGTCGACCGCTGCCATGAACCCCGCCGACGCTCCACGCCGGGGCAAGATCCAGACCCGTACCACCCACAGTCACGATCTTAGCGATTCGGGTGTGGGCAATCGGATCACACCTGCCGAGAAGTCTCCTTCGCCGTAAAGCTCGGGTACACAGCATTGTCGGGAAGAGGGCGCTCCTCCCGGGACACGGCTGCCCGGCATTGGCGTTCGATGCGCTACGATGCCGCAGCCCGGGCAACCCGTTCGACGTTGCGATGACGCACGTCGGGCGGTCCGTCCGGCCTCGAGTTGTCGGGAAAGGGAGGCTGACGATGGCATCGATCACCGAGACCGCCGAGCAGTTCTTCGTCGCGTGCGAAACGGGGAAAGGCTGGCAGGGATGCCGGGCGTACTGCCATCCCGACGCGACCTTTTCGGCGCAAGCCGATGCCCTCGCCGCGATCGAGACCGTCGAACAGTATGCCGACTGGATGAAAGGGCTGTTCGCGCCGCTGCCGGACGGGGCCTACGAGCTGAAGGCGTTCGCGACGGACGAGGAGCGGCGGGTCGTCTGCGCGTACGCGGTCTTCTCGGGCACGCGCACCGGCGGGGGCGGGCCGGTCCCGCCGACGGGCAGGAGCACGCAGACGGATTACGTCTACGCCACGGCGTTCGACGGCGACAAGATCCGGCGCGTGACCAAGGTCTGGAACGACGAATTCGCCTTGAAGGGGCTCGGCTGGGCCTAGGCCACGGGGAGGGCGCCCGCCCGCCGGCCGCGTCTCCGCGTCTTTCACCGGACCGCGCGGACGACGCCGTCTGCGTCGCGGAAACGGCCGTTTCCGGGACGTTCCGAACCCGCCTGCATGTCGGCCGAGGGGGAGGATCACCCGTCGCTGAGGGGGTGGGGGGCGGGGCGAGCTTGAC
>JBPCRG010000390.1:0-3769 GCA_050997095.1 Thermomicrobiales bacterium
ACGTGGAGGAGATGACCTCGCCTTCCACCGATCGCCGCATGTCGGTGACTTCCTCCGGCCGCTCTCCGATCAGGCAGACCATCAGATGCATGTCCGGGCAGTTCGTGCTGATGCCGTTGGCGATCGCCTTGAGCAGCAGCGTCTTGCCCGCTTTCGGCGGCGAGACGATCAGACCCCGCTGGCCGCGCCCGATCGGCGCGACGAGGTTCAGGAGCCGGGTCGAGAGGATGTTCGGCAGCGTCTCGAGATCGATCAGCTCGAGCGGAAAGATCGGGGTCAGGGTGTCGAACGACGGCCGCCGGCGCGCGGTCTCCGGATCGACGCCGTTGACCGCCTCGACCCGGAGCAGGCTGTAGAACTTCTCGTTGTCCTTCGGCGGCCGGACCTGACCCGAGACGCGGTCGCCGGTGCGAAGGCCGAAACGCCGGATCTGCGACTGTGAGACGTAGATGTCGTCCTGCCCCGGCAGGAAGCGCGAGCCTCGGAGGAAGCCGAAGCCGTCCTCGATGATCTCGAGCACGCCGTCGCCGAAGACGCCGCCCTCCATCTCGGTCCGGGCCTGCAGCAGCTTGCTGATCAGATCCGGCCGCTTCATCCGGGTGTAGCCCTGAAGCTCGAACGTCTTCGCGAGCTCGAAGAGCTCCTCGACCGGCTTCGTCTCCAGCTCGGCGACATTCACGTTCGGAATGTCCGGGTTCCGCGGCGGCGGAGGCAGCGCCGGAGCGCTTTGCACCGGACGCGGGGGACGGGGGCCGGAGGACATCGCGCCGGCCTGACGCTCGCGGCCATTCTGGTGGTCGCGGTCCGGCCGCTCCTGCCGGAACCTGTCGGGGCGCGCGTCGCGCGTACGCTCTCGCTGGCGACGGTCTTGGTTCCGCCCGTCCTGGGTCGGCGGCGGGACGTAGACGGGGTCGAACCGGTCCGGACTTGGCGGGGGCTGGGTCGCCTGTCGGGTATGGGCGGACTGCTGCGGCTCCTGATCCGTCGCCGCGGCGGTTCGAATCAGGTCCGTCGGGGACGCCTCCACGACTGGCTGGCTGCCGGCTTCCGCGGCCGTCGGCTCCGGCGCCGCGACGGCCCGCGATTCGGGCCTTGGCTCGCGCGGAGTCGGCGTCGCGATTTCCCGCGACTGAGCGGTGGGCTCCGCGTCCGGAGCGGCGGACGTCGCGGCGTCGGTCTCTCCGAGGTTCTCGACGACGACCTTTCGGCGCGTGCGGGTGAGCTTCGGCTTCGGCTTGTCCGCCTCGGCGCTTTGGGGTTCGACGTCCGCGATCAATGTCTGCTGATCAGACAAGGTGACTCCTCCAGAAATACGGGGCTACAACAAAGACTGAGCAATTGGAAGGGACATGCAAGGGAGTGATCCGGGACGGTTTCGCGCATCGGCCTGCGGCGTTCCCGATGCGTCGGAGCCGCCGTCATCCCCGACCGGCGCCGATCGCGTCGAACGAGGATCGTGGAACGCACCCCCAGCGAGGACGCAGGGAATCACGAAGAGGCGCGAATCACGGCCGCCGATGAACTCCTGGTCCGAGAAGGTGTCAGGCCGGCAGACTGGGGTCGAAGATCTCTGCCGACATTCTGAAAACACCTTAGCACGGCCGGATGCGACCGTCAATGAAATTTTCCGGTCATTTTCAACGTGGCAAAGTGCGGCACCGGTCGGCAAGATGTCGCGGGTCGCTTCAGTCGAACGGCAGACTGCTAAGTTGCCTCAGCTTGCTCATGCGGTGCGTCGCGGCGATCCGGCGGACGGTCCCCGTCTTCGACCGCATCACCAGCGATTCGGTGCTCGCCCCGTCGCCGAAGAAATGCACCCCCTGCAGCAGTTCCCCGTCGGTGATCCCCGTGGCGGCGAAGAAGACATTGTCGCTCTTGACCAGATCGTCCTGCGTCAGGATCGACGTGACGTCGATCCGCTTCTCGAGCGCGATCCGCCGCTCGTCGTCGTTGCGCGGCCAAAGTCGGCACTGGATCGCTCCGCCGAGGCACTTGATCGCGCAGGCGGCGACCACGCCCTCGGGCGCCCCGCCGATGCCGAAGAGCGCGTCGACGCCCGTGCCCGGCGAGACCGCCATCACGGCCCCGGCGACGTCTCCGTCCGTGATCACCTTCAGTCTCGCCCCGGCGTCGCGGATCTCCGCCAGCAGCGTCTGATGCCGGGGCCGGTCGAGGACCACGATCGTCAGGTCGTTGATCTCGCACTTCTTGGCCCTGGCGATGTTCCGAAGATTCTCGGCCGGGGAGGCGTCCAGGTCGATCGCGTCCGCCGCCTCGATCCCGACCACGATCTTCTCCATGTACATGATGTCTGGCGAGGCGAAGAGCGAGCCCCGGTCGGCGACCGCGACCACGGAGATCGCGTTCGGCATGCCCAGCGAGAGCAGGCGCGTGCCGTCGATCGGGTCGACCGCGATGTCGACCTTCGGGAACTCGGCGGCGCCGACCTGCTCCCCGACGAAGAGCATCGGGGCCTCGTCCTTGGCCCCCTCGCCGATCACGACGATCCCGTCGATCGCGACCGTGCCCAGCACCAGCCGCATCGCGTCGACGGCGGCCTGGTCGGCCGCCTCCTTGTCGCCCCGACCCATCCAGCGCGCGGCCATCAGCGCCGCCGCCTCGGTCACGCGCGCAAGCTCCATGGCCACGTTGCGGTCGATCGGCCTGTTCACCTCTGCCCCCCTCTTCCTGAATCTCAGCGGACGCTCAACCATTGCGAGGTCCGGGCCGAGAGGTCGTCCGAACTTCCGACCTCGACGGTGCAGCCCGGCAGCGATTTCACGAACGACGTTCCATACCGCTTGGAAAGCAGTCGGCGGTCGAGCACCACGCAGACGCCCCGGTCGCGTCCCGACCGGATCAGCCGACCGAACCCCTGCTTGAATTTGAGCACGGCCTGCGGGACCGCGAACTCCTGGAACGGCTGCTCGAACAGCTCGCTGCGCGCCGCGAAGACCGGGTCGCTCGGCACCGAGAACGGCAGTTTCGCGATGATCAGCGCGCTGAGCGCGGCCCCGACCACGTCCACCCCTTCCCAGAACGTGGCGGTGCCGAGAACCACCACCCGCGAGTCCGACCTCAGGCGTTCGACGAGTTGCTGCGGACTTCCGTCGATCCGCTGGGCGAGCACCGTGACGTTGTTCGCCGCCAGCGGCTGCTTGATCGCGGCGTAGGTCGCGCGCATCGCCGCGTACGACGTGAAAAGCGCCAGCGTCCGTCCCTTGAGCTGAAGCCCCAATTCCGAGACCGCCCGGTGGACCGCGGGCGCATATCCGGGCTGGTTCGGCTCCGGCACGTCGTTGACCAGATAGAGGAGCGCCGATTTCCGGTAGTCGAACGGCGATTCGACGTCCAATTCCTCCGCCTCGTTGCACCCGAGGCGCTGCTTGACGAAGTTGAACGAGCCGTCGGTGGTCAGGGTGGCGGACGTCAGCACCACGCTCTTCAACGGGGAGAAGAGGTGCTCGCGGAGGAGATTGCCGACGTGGAGCGGGGCGGCGTGGAACGAGGTCCGCTCATTCCCGGAGGCGACGTCGATCCAGTAGACCTTGTCGGCGTCGGGCGAGAGCGTCGCCTCCGCGATCTTGCTGCCGAGATCGGCGATCGCCTGGATCTCCACGTTCAGATTCAGCTGCGCGTCGTCGAACGGATCGATGCCGGGCGCGTCGCCGTCGTCGCGTCGGCGCTGCCGCTCCAGCAGGTTGAGAAGCCAGATCGCGTCCTTCTCGAGCTCGCGGAAGGCCGAATTCAGACGGTCGCAGACGATCTC
>JBPCRG010000442.1:0-4064 GCA_050997095.1 Thermomicrobiales bacterium
GCGCCGGCGTCGCCGGGCTGGCCGTGGCCGGGTTGGGCGCGATCTCCCGCGCCGCCGCGCAGGACGCGACCCCGGCCGCGGCGGTCAAGATGGGCGGCGTGCTCAAGATGGGCATGCAGGCCGATCCGACCGGCCTCGACGCGCAGAAGCAGAGCCTGACCGCGCTCTGGCACACCGTCGAGCACATCTACAACCGCCTGACCGGCGTCAACCCCGACCTCACGATCAAGCCCGAGCTGGCCGCGTCGTGGACGATCTCGCCCGACGGCGTCACCTACACCTTCAAGCTCGTGCCGGGCGTCAAGTTCCACGACGGCACGCCGCTCAAGGCGAGCGACGTCAAATTCAGCTTCGAGCGCCTGATCGACCCCGCCACCGCCGCGACCGACGCCTCGGACCTCGCCTCGATGAAGAGCGTGGCGGCGCCGGACGACGGCACGGTGGTCGTGACGCTGAAGGCCCCGGACGCGTCCTTCCTCGTCTCGATCAGCAACCAGAGCTGCATCGTGATGGCGGAGGCGTTCGTCAAGGCGAACAACAACGACATCTCGCAGGTCGCGATCGGCACCGGACCGTTCAAGTTCAAGGAGTACGTGCCCAACACCCAGGTCACGCTCGTGAAGAACAAGGAGTACTGGGAGAAGGGGCTGCCGTATCTGGACGGCCTCAACCTGATCATCGCAGCCGAGGACACCTCGCGCACGACCGCGGTGACGACCGGCACGGTCGACTTCATCGAGTACGCCCCGCTGCGCGACATCACCGAGATCCTGGAGAAGGATTCGAGCCTGATGCTGGCCGGCGACACCAACCAGAACATCCGCTTCATGGCCTTCAACATGCGCAAGGCGCCCTTCGACAACCTGAAGGTCCGCCAGGCGATCTCGATGGTGATCGACCGCGAGGCCGTGCTCGCCCCCGCCGTCTTCGGCCACGGCACCCCGACCGAGACCGTCTTCCTGGCGAGCTTCTGGCCGGGGTTGAAGAAGGACATCACCCCGCCGAACGTCGAGGCCGCCAAGGCGCTGATGGCCGAGGCCGGCTTCAAGGACGGCTTCAAGACCAAGATCACGTCGTGGTCGCAATATTCGTTCCTGAACGCCGCCGCGGTGGTGATCCAGGAGCAGCTCAAGCAGATCGGGATCGACGCCGAGCTCAACCTCGTCGAGAACGCGACGATGATCGAGCAGGTCTACCAGAAGTACGAGTACGAACTCGCGGTCACGGGCACCAGCGCCTTCGTCGACCCGAACACGGTCGTGCTCAACGGCTTCAAGACGGGGGAGAGCGGCAACTTCGCCGGCTACAGCAACCCCGACGTCGACAAGCTGATCGACCAAGGCATCGCCGAGACCGACCAGGCCAAGCGCGCCGAGATCTACCAGCGGATGCAGCAGATCCTGCTGACCGATCTGCCCTGGATCAACCTCTTCGTCGCCAACCAGTACGAGGCGATGAAGAAGTATGTGATGAACTACACCCACATCCCGACCGGGTCCAACGTCTCCGTCAAGGAAGTGTGGCTCGACAAGTAGGGGCTGGGGACTTCAGGGCGGGGGCTGGTGCGGAGAATGTTCTCCACGCCCCGTCCCCGACCCCCGGGCCCGGCGCGGGAGGCGACTCGTGCTGACCGTCATCCTCCGGCGAGTGGCGCTCCTCGCTCCGATCCTGTTCGGGGTGTCGCTCGTCGTCTTCTTCCTGATCAGGCTGATTCCCGGCGACGCCACCCTGCTGGCGGTCGGCGTCGACCAGCGCATCACGCCCGAGCAGCGCGCGATCATCCGCCACTCCTACGGGCTGGACCAGTCGCAACCCGTGCAGTACGCGAAATGGATGGGGCACATCCTCCGCGGCGACATGGGCCGGTCGCTGCGCACCCGCCGCACGCTGACCCAGGAGCTCAAGCTGCGGCTGCCGGTGACGACCGAGTTGGCGATCCTTGCCGGAATCCTTGGCACGGGGCCCGCGATCCTGGTCGGCGTGCTCGCCGCCGTGAAGCGGAACTCCTGTCTGGACTACGCAGCGACGCTGAGCACGCTGGTCGGAGTCTCGGTGCCGAATTTCCTGCTCGCGACGCTCCTCGTCCTCTGCTTCTCGTTCTGGCTCCAGTGGCTGCCGCCGATCGGCTACGTCAAACTCGTCGACGACCCGGCGCAGAACGTCAGGGACATGATCCTGCCCGCGGTCAGCCTGGCGCTGCCGCTCGCCGCCGTGATGATGCGCAACACGCGCTCCGCGGTGCTGGAGGTCCTCGTCCAAGACCATGTCCGCGTGGCCCGGGCGAAGGGGCTCGCGAACACGGCGGTGCTTTGGCGGCACGTGCTCAAGAACTCGGCGATCCCGATCCTGACCGTGGGCGGCATCCAGATCGCGACGCTGATGGGCGGGACGGTGATCATCGAGACCATCTTCGGGCTGCCCGGCATCGGCCGCTACGTCTACGAGGCGATCGCCAACCGCGACTACCCGGTCGTCCAGGGCGTGACGCTCGTGACCGCCGCCATCTTCGTGCTGGTCAGCCTGCTCGTCGACATCCTGTACGCCGTGACCGACCCCCGCCTCCGGCACAATTGAGCGTGGCGCGCCGTCTCGGGATGACGGTGGAGGAGACGCGCCCTGCTTGTCACTCTGACGGAGGAAGAATCTCGGCGTCCTCGTTCCGATGGTGGAGATGCGCAATGGACCTCGCGGGACGACGCGTCGCAGGGGTGATGTCGGGCTGATGGGCGAACGCACACTGGACGCCGGCGGGACAGGGGGCGGGGCGTTTCCGGCGGACCCGTCCGGAACGGGCCTGCCCCCGGGACCGTTGGCGGCGGCGGCGAACGCCCGCCGGCCGTCGAAACAGATCGGCCTGCTGGGCGCGATCGCGCGGCAGCGGCTGGCGCTGACCGGCGCGGTCATCGTCGCGCTTTTCGCGATCCTCGCCGTGATCGGGCCGTCCGTCGCGCCCCACGGCCCCACGCAGCAATTCTCCAAGGACCGGCTGCAGACGCCGAGCCGGACCTATCCGTTCGGCACCGACGAGTTCGGCCGCGACCTCCTCAGCCGGCTGCTCTACGGGGCCAGGATCTCGTTCAAGGTCGGGGCGATCGTCGTCGTCGTCGCGGGCTCGATCGGGGTCCTCTTCGGCCTGATCGCCGGCTACCTCGGCGGCTGGGCGGACACGCTGATCTCGATCGTGATGGACGTGGTCTACGCCTTCCCCGCCGTGCTGCTGGCGATCGCGATCATCACCGCGCTCGGCAACAACCTGACCAACGCGATCCTCGCCATCTCCATCGTCTACATGCCCCCGTTCGTGCGGATCGTGCGCGGGTCCGCGCTGACCGTCCGCGGGACGGCCTATGTCGAGGCGGCGAGGTCGATCGGAGCCTCGACCCCGCGGATCCTGAGCCGCCACGTCTTCCCCAACATCACGGCCCCGCTGATCGTGCAGACGTCGCTGAGCTTCGCCTTCGCGATCCTCTCCGAGGCGGCGCTGGCGTTCCTCGGCCTAGGCAACAAGCCGCCCGCCCCGTCATGGGGCTCGATGGTCAGCGCCAGCTACGGCTTCCTGCAGCTCTCCGCGTGGCCCGCCATCGTCCCCGGCGTCGCGATCGCGCTGACCGTCCTCGGCTTCAACCTCCTCGGCGACGGCCTTCGCGACGCGCTGGACCCGCGGCTGCGCCGGCTGTAGCCGCCGTGCGTTCGACGGCGAGAGCGCATCCGCCGCCGAACTACGTGATTCTTCGCCACTCTCCTCGGGAATGTGAGTGAAATTACCGATGGTTCGACTCTCCGTCCGCCATATCGTGTCCATATGCCGGAATCGACCGGCGCGATCACACGAAAGGAACGGGAACGACAATGACTCAGACGACGCGAACCTTGACCAAGCTGATCTCCGTTTTCGCCTTGACTCTGATTCTGATCGGCATCGGCACGCAGGCGGCCGACGCAACCCAGGCTCCGGCCGGACCCGCCGGCAGCAGGTCGTGGGAAAAGTCCTGGTGCACCCGCCACGGCGGCGCATGGACCATCGAGCATGCCGGAAGCGTCGGCATCTGCACCTATCCCGGCGG
>JBPCRG010000504.1:0-2619 GCA_050997095.1 Thermomicrobiales bacterium
CTTGCTGCAGTAGGAGCCGCGCAACACGGGCGCGTGGGGCTTCATTGAGCCCCGCCTGCGCGATCTCCTCGACGGCGCCGCCGCGCTTCGCTACGTCGGCCGCCCGGAGCGGGCAAGCCCGGCGGAAGGGTCGCTCGATCTGCATCAAGAGGAGCAGGGCCGGATCGTCGGCGAGGCGTTCGCCGACGTGCCCACCCCCCCGGCACACGGCGGCGCCGGCAACGGCAGGGCGGGCCGGGGCGTCGGGGCGAACGGCCAGAGCGCCGTGAACGGCGTCGGCGCGCGGCAGGAGCCGGAGATGGCCGAAGCGGGAAAGACGACCGCCAAACGACGGTGAGGACAGACGCGGATTGTGGGTTTCGGGAGCGCGGTGGAGACTTTTTGCCGCGCTTCGATCTTGGACGCCACAATCCCCGTCCTGTGGATGTGAACGGGAGTGACTACGAGCATGGCGGTTGAGATTCTGGTTCCGGCGCTGGGGGAATCGCTCGTCGACGCGGTCGTCGGGCAGTGGCTGAAAAGCGAGGGCGACGCGGTCAGCCGGGGCGAGACGCTGGTCGAACTCGAGACCGACAAGGTCAACCTCGACGTCACCGCGACCGAAGACGGCGTGCTCGCGAAGATCGCGCGCCAAGCGGGAGACGTCGTGACCGTCGGCGAGGTGCTCGGCATGGTCGGCGACGGCGCGGGCGCGGGAACGACGGCATCCAACGGGTCGCGGACGGCAGCCTCCGTGTCGACACCTGAACCGGCGGCGGCACCGCTCGCCGCAGCCTCCGCGCCGCCTCCCGCCGCCGATGCCGAAGGCGGCGGGCGCGCGGCCCCCGCGGTGCGCCGGTTGGCCGAGGAGCACGACATCGACGTGATGACGATCCCGGGCTCCGGCCCGGCCGGGCGCGTCACCCGTGAGGACGTGCTCTCGCTCGCGACCCAGCGGCGGACGCCTGCCTTGCCCGCCGCGCCCCCGCCTGCCGCGGTCTCCAGACCGCCGACCTCCGCCCCGATCCCGGCCGCGGCCGCGGTCCCGACTCCCGCAGCTCTCCCCGCGTCGAACGGCCAGCCGGCGGCGTCGGTCGCCGACGGCCGGGAGGAGCGCGTGCGGATGAGCCGGCGGCGACAGACGATCGCGGTCCGGCTCGTCGAGGCGCAGCACACCGCGGCGATGCTGACGACCTTCAACGAGATCGACATGGGCACCGTGATGGATCTGCGCAAGGCGCGCAAGGAGTCGTTCCAGGAGCGCCACGGGGTCGGCCTCGGCTTCATGTCCTTCTTCACGAAGGCGTCGATCGGCGCGCTGAAGGCGTTCCCGCGCCTGAACGCCGAGATCCAGGGCGACGAGTTCGTGATGAAGCGCTACTACGACATCGGGGTGGCCGTCGGGGTCGAGGAGGGGCTGGTCGTGCCGGTCGTGCGCGACGCCGACCGCAAATCCTTCGCCGAGATCGAAAAGGAGATCCTCCAGCTGGCGACGAAGGCGCGCGACGGCAAGCTCGCGCTCGCCGACCTCACCGGCGGCACCTTCACGATCACGAACGGCGGCGTCTTCGGCTCGCTGCTCTCGACGCCGATCCTGAACGCTCCGCAGTCCGGCATTCTGGGCATGCACACGATCCAGCAGCGCCCGGTCGCCCGCGGCGGCGAGGTCGTGATCCGGCCGATGATGTACGTCGCCCTCTCCTACGACCACCGGATCGTCGACGGCCGCGAAGCCGTGCAGTTCCTCGTCCGCCTCAAAGAGCTGATCGAGGATCCGACGACCCTGCTGCTGGAGGGGTAGGCTGAGGAGTCGCCAAGACTTGGGAACGATGACGAACGTGAGATCCACCTCGGCCCGGGTGAGATCTTCGTCGTGCCCCGGGGTATCGAGCACTGTCCCTACGCGGAGGACGAGGCCCATGTCCTCGTGATCGAGCCGACGGAGACGGTCGACACCGGCGACGTCGGCGGACCGCTGACCGCCGTTCCGGAGGAGATCTGACGATCTCTCCGACCGATGCGCCGCAAAAACTCCTCTTCCGCAACCGGATCCGGAGCCTGACCGCCGAGCGAATTCTGGAGGGGAACGACGCCTATCTCGTGCGCTCGGCCGGCACCGCGGACGGAGCCCGGATTCAGGTCACGGCCAAGCATCTCGGCTGGGCAGATGTCGTCTTCGTGATGGAGCCGCGACACCGCGATCTCCTGCGCCGACGCTTCGGGGCTGCGCTCGAAGGCAAGCGCGTCGTCTGCCTTCACGTGCCGGACACGTTCGCGTTGATGGGCGACGATCTCGTGGACCTGCTCCGCTCACGATTGGCTGAACATCTCTGAGCTCACGGCCCCTCCCCCGGTTCGCGGACGGGCATCCTATGGGCGCGGTCGGGACTGGGGTCTTACAACCCGAGCGTCTCCTTCGCCGTCTTCGTGACCCAACCGACGGCGCTATCGCGCGTCTCCTTGCCGCTGCGGGGAGCGAAGAGGATGCCGATCAGCAGACCATAGGTGAGAAACTTGAACGCGGTTCGTGTGCGCGAGATCATGGTCGGTGCTCCTTGGTGTCATTGAGGCCGATGGCCCTGCCGTCGATAGATGCATCGTTCGTGCCGAGGCCGTCCACGCCCAGGATCGTCCCGGCGC
>JBPCRG010000522.1:0-3153 GCA_050997095.1 Thermomicrobiales bacterium
CGGGTGCACACGGACGAGGGGTGGACGGGGCGCGGCGAGACCTTTTTCGGGGCGCAGGCGGTCTAGGCGTACATCCACGAAAGCGTCGCGCCCTATCTGCTCGGCAAGGACCCTCTCCAGATCGACCGCCATTCGCGGGCGCTTTACGGGTATCTCGGATACCGCTCCAGCGGGGTCGAGATGCGCGGCAACTCGGCGCTCGACATCGCGCTCTGGGACATCTTCGGGAAGGTCGCGAACCAGCCGATCTATCAGCTGCTCGGCGGGATGAGCCGCGAGAAGATCCGGATCTACAACACCTGCGCCGGATACAAGTACATCCGCGGCAAGTCCAAGCAGGCCGTCGACAACTGGGGCCTGCCGACCGGAGCCGGCGAGGGGCCATACGAAGATCTGGAGGCCTTCCTTACCGACGCCGGCGAGCTGGCGCTGAGCCTGCAGGCGCAGGGCATCGGCGGGATGCAGATCTGGCCTTTCGATCCCTTCGCGGAGGCGAGCAACGGCACGTCGATCTCCAACGCCGACCTCGACACCGCGCTGGAGCCCTTCCGCAAGATCCGGCGCGCGGTCGGGATGGACATGGAGATCATGGTCGAGTTCCACTCGCTCTGGAACCTGCCGGCGGCGGCGAAGATCGCGCGGGCGCTTGAGGAGTTCGAGCCCTGCTGGTTCGAGGACCCGCTGAAGGCCGACAACATCGACGCGCTGGCCGCCTTCGCCGCGGGCACGCACGTGCCGACCACGATCAGCGAGACGCTTTCGACCCGCTGGAACTTCCGCGAGGTGATGGAGAAACAGGCGGCGCGGATCATCATGCTCGACCTCTCGTGGGTCGGCGGGATCAGCGAGGCCAAGAAGGTCGCGACGATGGCCGAGGCCCACCAGCTGCCGATCGCCCCGCACGACTACACCGGACCCGTGGTGCTGACCGCGTCGTGCCACCTCTCGCTGAACGCGCCCAACGCGCTGATCCAGGAGACCGTCCGCGCCTATTACACCGGCTGGTACAAGGAACTGCTCACCGACCTCCCCCTGATCGAGAACGGCTACGTGACGCTCCCGAACAAACCGGGCCTTGGCACGTCGCTCCTGCCGGACCTGCACCTGCGCCCGGACGCCCACGTGCGCGCGACGACGGAGGCGGATCTTCAATAGGTTGGTCGTCGTGAGGGGACGAAGGGCTGCACGCCACTGCCGACATTGAGGGAAGACGAGGTGTCTCTTCTCGCCACCGTCAACTTGTGGAATCGAAGGTGGACGAAAAAAACGTCAAAATGTCCCAAAGTCACTCAAGAGTATGGAATTACTGTCAAGACGGCGAAAGACCGATCAGCCGCGGCGGAGACCTTTCGGGTAGTGGTTTTTGATGGCGAAGCCGGAGCGGCGGGCCCAGCCGAGGGGGAAGCCGTCGACGGTGACGAGGAGCCAGCCGCCGGGGCCGGGCGCGTCGAACCGGGCGCCGGCGAGATAGCGGACGGCGCCCTCCACGTCGAGGTCGAGGCGGACGGGCACGTCGTCCGCGGCGAGAGCGAGGGCCAAGGCGTGGGAGGGCTCGAACCGGCCGGGTTTCGCGGAGCCGAGGCAGAGGCCGGGACGGACGACGCGGATGCCCTCGATCGGGAGATCGTGCTCAGGCTCGAGATAGAGCAGGCCGCTCTGGACGTGCAGGCGGTCGCTCGGCCAGGGGGTGGCGAGCGTCTCCGCCGCGAAGGCGTGCCAGGCGGCGATGTGGTCGAGGTCGGGAGTCGTGGGGACCGGGAGGTCCCGGCGTCCGGATCGACGTGACCGCTCCGGGCTCGGTGCGGCCTCCGCGAAATCGTCCCGCCATTGCACGCCGCGGTCGGCGGGGGCGCGCAGCCGGGCGATGAAATGCCCTTCGCCTTGGAGTTGATGCGGCCACATCCGCGCGGCGTTCGCGAGCGACGGGTTCGTCGGGGGAAGCGTCCAGTCGGGGCGCCCATGGGCGATGCCGGTGTCGCTCCCGAACGGCGTGACGGCATCGGCGGCGGTCGGCCCTCCGGCGCGGACGAGCGGATCGAGGGTCCAGGCGGGGCAGGCGTCGAGGAAGGCGGCGATGACGCGCTCGTTCTCCTCCGGGGCGAAGGTGCAGGTGCTGTAGACGAGGAGCCCGCCCGGTTTGACCATCCGCGCGGCGTCCTCCAGGATGCGCCGCTGGCGGGCGGCGCTGCCGGCGACGTGCTCGGGGCTCCACTCGCTCCGCGCCGCGGGGGTCTTGCGGAACATGCCTTCGCCGGAGCAGGGGGCGTCGAGCAGCACCCGGTCGAAGCGCGCGGCGAGGCGGGGAGCCAGCCGGGCGGGGTCGTCGTTGAGGAGGAGGGCGTTGCGGACGCCCCAGCGCTCCAGGTTCTCGCCCAGGGGCTTGATCCGCGCCGGCAGGATCTCGTTGGCGACGAGCGCGCCGCGGCCGGCGAGCGCCGAGGCGATCTGGGTCGCCTTGCCGCCGGGGGAGGCCGCAAGATCGAGCACGAGCTGCCCGGGCCGGACGTCGAGCGCGGCGACGACCGCCATTGCGCTTGGTTCCTGCAGGTAGTACAGACCGGCGGCGTGATAGGGATGGGCGCCGGGCCGCCCCTCGTCGCCGAGGAGGAACCCCTCGGGAGCCCACGGCACGGGTTCGAGCGGCCATGCGGCGAGGGCGCGGAAACGCTCCGGGGAGAGCTTGAGCGTGTTGACGCGGAGGGCCGACCAGGCGGGATGTTCGTAATTCGTCGCGAATTCAGGAAAATCGGCGCCAAGCAGGGCCTGCATGCGGTCGAGCCAGCGCGGCGGGAGGGGCGCGGGTTCCGCCGGGGATGCTTTGCGGGAAGGCTTGGAACGCATCCGGGTTGGGGCCTCGCTGCTGCGGCCGATGAGTTGCCGGAGAAGAAGGGACGACGACGAGATTCTTCGTGTCTCAGTAGTCTGACTACGGGCATTCGTCTGGCCTGCAGAGACCGACGAGATTCTTCGTGCCTCAGAATGACATGTTTGGCACGCCTCCTTCGCCGTCATCCCGAGGCGCGAAGGATCTCGTCGTCCCCGCTCCGACGGGCCAATTGCCCATGGCCAGACTACTCAGTAGTGCGTCCAGCGAATGTTGTCTCGTTGACCCTGCGCTGTCACCATGGTCGTGACGGACTGCCGGTCGTGGAG
>JBPCRG010000539.1:0-10061 GCA_050997095.1 Thermomicrobiales bacterium
TCGGAGTCGTAAAGAGAATCACCGTCCCGTGAACACGGGTTTTCGCTTTTCGAGAATGGCGGCGAGCCCCTCCCGGTGATCCTCGGTGGCTGCGGCGACTTCCTGGAGGCTTGCCTCGTAGGCGAGCTGCGCCTCCAGATCGGGGTAGACCGCGCGGTTGAACGCGCGCTTGGTCAGTCCGATCGTCGTGGTCGGGAGGGTCGCGAGATTGGCCGCCATCGCCTGCGTCTCGGCGAGCAGACGGTCGGCGGGGACGACCCGGTGGACGAGCCCGATCTCCAGCGCGCGCTCGGCGGTGATCCGTTCCCCGGTAAAGGTCAGCTCGGTCGCGCGGGCGAGACCTATGATCGCCGGAAGCAGCGCGGTGCTGCCGACGCCGGGGATGAAGGCGATCGAGAGCGGCGAGAGCGTGAACATGGCCGTGCCGGCCGCGAACCGCAGGTCGGACGCGAGGGCGAAACCGAGACCGGCCCCAGTGGTCACGCCGTTGATCGCGCAGAGGACCGGTTTCTCGATCGCCCGCAGACGGAGCACGATCGGATTGAAGCGCTCGCGCATCTGCTCGCCGACCGCGTCGGGTTCACGTTCCCGTGTCTCGCGGGCGAGTTCGCGCAGATCCTGCCCCGCCGAGAAGGCACGTCCGGCCCCGGTGACCACGATCGCGCGCACCCGTTCGTCGCGCTCGACGGTCCGCAGCGCGGCGTCGAAGCGCTCGGCCAGCTCGCGGTCGAACGCGTTCAGGGCGTCCGGCCGATTCAGCGTGATCGTGACGACCGCGCCCTCGTGCTCCATCCACATCGACTGCACAGCGGAGGTCATCGGCGGCTTCCCTCATTTCCCCGTGAACACGGGCGCGCGCTTCTCGAGAAACGCGCGCATGCCTTCGAACCGGTCATCGGTCGCGAAGAGGAGCGTGAAGCTGCGCCGCTCGAAGTCGAGCCCCGCCTCCAGCGTCGTGTCGGCGGCCTTCAGCAACGCCTCCTTGGCGAGTTGGACGGCGATCGGCGGCTTCGTCGCGATCTCTTGGGCGAGGCGCATCGCCTCGACCAGATAGCGCTCGGCGGGCGTCACCTTGGTGACGAGACCCGCCGCGTATGCCTCGCGGGCGGTCATCAGCCGCCCGGTCAGCACCATCTCCATCGCCCGGGCCTTGCCGATCGCCCGGATCAGCCGCTGGGTGCCGCCCGCGCCGGGGATGATCCCGAGATTGATCTCCGGCTGACCGAAGCGGGCGGTCTCGCTGGCGACGATCAGGTCGCAGACCATCGCCAACTCGTTGCCCCCGCCGAGCGCGAATCCGGAGACGGCGGCGACGAGCGGCTTGCGGATCCTGCGCAGACGCTCCCAGCGCGCGCGCTGCGGCCGGAGGTGCATCTCGACCGCCGTGGCGTCGGCCATCTCCGCGATGTCGGCCCCGGCGGCGAAGGCCCGGTCGTCGCCGGTGATGACCATCAACCGGATCTCGGGGTCGAGGTCGAACGCTTCGAGCGCGGCGACGAGGTCCGCGAGCAACGCCTGGCTCAGCGCGTTGCGGACCTCCGGCCGATGCAGGCGGAGGAGCGCCACCGGGCCGTGCCGGGATGTGCGCAGATGGTCGGGAGCGGGAAAGGATTCGCTCGTGTTCATGGGAACGGTCCTCGTCGGACGCTGGCTGCAGGAACGGTCGGCCGTTCCCGTTCCCACAGCATACGCCGGAAGCCGGACTCCGACCGTCCCGAAGGCGCCGACGGCGGGAGAGCGTGCGCGATGTTCGCATCTCTCGGTGCCGAGGACGGGGCGGCGCGATGGTAGAGTTAGGGCACACGGTCAGGTCATCGGTGTGGCGAAGCGCGTGTGTCGGGCTCGGTCGATGAGAGACGCCGGATGGCCTCAGTTGCGGACCACATGACCACCGACGAGGCCGCCTTCGACTCCGGCGGCGGGTCGCGGACGGTCGTCGCCGGACACTATGAGCTCGATCTCTCGGAGCCGCTCGGCTCGGGCGGCATGGCGATGGTCTACCACGGCCGCGATCTGCGAACCCGCCGCGACGTGGCGCTGAAGACGCTCCGGGTCGAATACCGCCGCGATCCCGAGACGCGGGCCCGGTTCCGGCGCGAAGCGCGGACCATGGCGTTCCTCACCCATCCCAACGTGGCCCGGGTCTACGACCTCTTCGAGGACGACGAGGCGCCCTGGGTCATCATCGAGTACGTGCCCGGCCGCTCGCTGAAGGAGGAGGTGGCGCGGCGCGGCCCCTTCAGCGTCGAGGAGACGGCGCTGATCCTGGAGCAGGTCGCGCGGGCGCTCGACCACCTTCACGGCCGCGGCCTCGTCCATCTCGACGTCAAACCGCAGAACCTGATCAAGACGCCGGACGGCATCGTCAAGCTGATCGACTTCGGCCTGGCCCAGCAGGCGGGCGCCCCGCAGGAGACCATCGGCGGCAACGCCTTCGGGACCGCCGCCTACCTGGCGCCAGAGCAGGCGTGCGGCGAGGCCGTCGACGCCTCGACCGACGTCTATTCGCTCGGCTGCGTCGTCTACGAGCTGCTGACCGGCCGGCCGCCCTTCGAATCGGGATCGCATGGCGAACCGAAGAACGACCTCATCCGCGCCCATCTCACCGAGACGCCGCGGCGGCCGTCGGAGGTCCGGCCCGATCTGGATCTGCCGGCGTGGGTGGACGACGCGGTGCTGCTGGCATTGGCGAAGGAACCGGCGGACCGCTATCAGGAATGCTCCACCTTCTCCAAGGTCTACCGCTCGGGGTTGGAGGAGGCCGCGGCGCTCGAAGACCGCCCGACCATCGCGATGTGGTCGTCCGGAGTCGTGGACGCCCATCGCGAGCGCGAGTTCGCCGCGGACGGGAATTCGAGGTTCGTCGCGCGACGCCTGGGGTCGGCCGTCTACCGGACCGGAGGGCGGGCGGCGCGCCACACGGGCTGGCTGCAGCGGCTCCTCTGGCGGTCGATGCTCGCGGTCGCCGTCGGCAACGCGCTCCTGGCGGGCCTGCTCTACGTGCAGCGGGGCGAGATTCCCGGGATTCTTCCCGGGTCCGCATCGTTGGCGTCGGGCAACCTTGCGCGGGTCACGACCGACCGCCTGCGGCTGCGGGCGGCGCCGGGGCGATCGTCGGAGGTGATCGAGTCGCTGCCGCTCGGCCAGCGCGTGACGATCACCGGCGGGACCCGCAGCGTGGAAGGCGAGGACTGGCTGCCTGTGCGCGTGGGGAGCGGGAATTCGGCGCGGGACGGGTATCTGGTCTCAACCTGGCTCCAAGCCGAGCGACGGACCGGGATGACGCGATTGGACTCACTGGTCGACCGTGGCAAGTCGATCCCGAATTCGGTGCTGGACCGGCTGCACGCGCCGGAAGAGTACCGGCTGTGATCCGCGTGGCAGAGGCGGGATGATGGAGCCCGCTTCGCGGCAAGGGCGGATCGCCGTGCTCGGCGCAGGCACGATGGGGGCGCAGATCGCGCAGCAGGCGGCGCTGCACGGCTACGACGTCGTCCTCCACGATCTCTCCGGGGATCAGCTGGAACGCGCGCTCCGGAGCAATCGCGGGCATCTCGACCGCCGCGTCGCCAAGGGCGAGTTCGGCAGGGCGGAGGCGGACGACGCGTTGGCTCGGGTCAGGCCGGAGCCGGATCTCGGGACCGCCGTCCGCGCCGCCGCAATGGTCGTCGAGGCGGTGGCCGAGCAGCTGCCGACCAAGCAGGCGCTCTTCCGCGAAGTCGAGCGGCACGCGCCGAGCGACGCGATCGTGGCCAGCAATTCCTCGACGATGACCATCAGCGAGATCGCGGGCGATCTGGCGACCCGCGAACGCGCGCTGGCGCTCCATTTCTTCAATCCCGCGCTCGTGATGCGGTTGGTCGAGATCGCGCCCGCCCCATTCACCGATCCGGCCTGCGTGGAGACCGCCCGGCAGTTCTGCCTGGCGATCGACCGCGATCCGGTCGTGCTGCGCAAGGAGATCGCGGGTCTGCTCGTGAACCGGGTGCTGTGGGCGTTGCGGCGCGAGGCGATGTGGCTCGCGGACAACGGCTATGCCGAGCCGCAGGAGATCGACCGCGCGGTCACGCTCGGGCTCAACCACCCGATGGGACCGTTCCGGCTGGCCGACTTCAACGGGCTCGATGTCGTGCTGGCCGCCCAGCGCCATCGATTCGAGACGTCAGGCCAGGAGGCGGACCGGCCCTCGGCGCTCCTGGAGCGTCTGGTGGCCGACGGGGATCTCGGGCGGAAGAGCGGACGCGGCTTCTACGACCATCAGGCTCCCGAGGGACGTGCCGGGAACGGAGACGAGACGAGATGACGACGCCCGCGCCGGCGCATCCCCTGGCGGGTCTTCGCTCCCCTTCGCCGGACTTCTTCCATGTCGACGCGCTGCTCAGCGACGATGAACGGAACGTGCGGGACCGCGTGCGCGCCTTCGCGGAGCGCGAGGTCCGCCCCGGCGCCGGCGACGCTTGGGACCGCGCCGAGTTTCAGGCGCAATGCGTGGCGCCGCTCGGAGCGTTGGGGGTCGTCGGCGGCACGGTGGAGGGGTACGGCTGCCCGTCCCTGACGAGCGTCGCCTACGGATTGGCGACCCAGGAGATCGCGCGGGTCGATTCGTCCTTCGCCACCTTCTTCGGCGTCCATAGCGGGCTGGCGATGGGCACGATCGCGCTCTGCGGCACGGACGGGCAGAAGGAGCGCTGGCTGCCGCGGATGGCGGCCTGCGACCTCGTCGGCGCATTCGCGCTGACCGAACCCGGCCACGGCAGCGACGCCGCCCGGATGGAGACGGGCGCCCGCCGCGACGGCGACGCCTACGTCCTGAACGGTGCGAAGCGGTGGATCGGCAACGGGACGATCTGCGGCATCGCCGGCTTCGTCGTCGAGTGCCCGAATCCCGGATTCGAGGCGACCCTGATCGAGGGCAAGATGTCGAAGCGGGCGTCGATCCAGGCGGACATCGTGCTCCGCGACTGCCGCGTGCCGATCGGGAACAGGCTGAGGCTGGGCGGCTTCCGCACGATCGCCGACATTCTGAGCCGGACCAGACACAACGTCGCCTGGGCGGCGATCGGCGAGGCGATGGCCTGCTACGAGGTCGCCCATGCCTACGCGCTGAAGCGGGAGCAGTTCGGCAAGCCGATCGCCGCCCATCAGCTGGTGCAGGCCAAACTCGTGCACATGCTCGGCGAGATCACCAAGGCGCAGCTGTTCGCCCTGCAGCTGGGACGGCTGAAGGACCGCGGCGAAGCGACGCCGGGGATGACGGCGCTCGCGAAATCGAGCAACGCCGCGATGGCGCGGTCGGTCGCGGCGACAGCCCGGGAGATTCTCGGCGGCAACGGCATCCTCGCCGAGTTCGACGTGATGCGGCACCTCTGCGACATCGAGTCGGTCTACACCTATGAAGGGACGGACGACATCAACACACTCGTCGTCGGCCGCGAGATCACCGGCCTTTCGGCGTTCATGTGACGCGCGAAGCCCCAAGAGACGGCGATCGACCAACCGTGACGACGCTGACCGATGAGGCTCTGGTGACCCGGCTGCGCGGGATCGTCCCCACCGTGAACGACGAGCAGGAAGCGCTCGCGGAGTGGTCGAAGGACTGGTGGCCGGCGGAGGCCAAGCAGTACATCGAGGACGCCGATCTCCCCGCGGCCGCGGTCTCGCCCGACACCGTCGGGGAGGTCGCCGCCGTCGTGCGCCTGGCGGTCGAGAACGGGCGGCCGCTCATGCCGCGCGGGGGCGGCTCGAATCTCGTCGGCGCGCTGGAGCCGCTGCCGGGCGCCATCGTCGTGCAACTGAGCGGCCTCAATATGATCGACCCGGTGAACGACATCAACGGCACCGTCCGGGTCGACGCAGGCGTCTATGGGGGCGAGTTGGAGGGCCGATTGGCGGAACAGGGCTACACGCTGGGGTTCGATCCGGCCTCGCTGCACCTCTCGACCGTCGGCGGGTGGGTCGCGACCGGCGCGGCGGGCATTGAATCGACCGGATCCGGGAGCATCGACCGCCTGGTTGTCGGCATCGAAGCAGTCCTCGCGGACGGGTCGATCGTGACCGCTTTGCCCCGGCCGGGCCGCGGAGCCGGGCCCGGCTGGCGGGAACTGCTCGCCGGTTCGGAGGGCGCGTTCGGCATCGTCACCGCGGTCTGGCTCCGCGTCCGGCCCATGCCGGAGGCCCGACGGTTCCGCGCCTACGACATGCCGTCGTTCCCGGCGGCGCTCGACGCGATCCGGACGACGCTGCAGCGCGGCTGCGTTCCCGCGGTCGTCCGGCTCCTCGACGACGTGGAGAGCCGCGAGCTCTCCGACCGCCTGCAGATCGACAGCTCGGGCAATCTGCTCATGCTCATGTTCGAAGGGATCAAGGAACTGGCAGACGCGGAGGAGCGCGCGGTGGATCGCGCGATCGCCGCGGCGGGCGGACGCGACCTCGGCGCCGACCCCTGCGCCCGCTGGCACGGGGACAGGTACAGCGCCGATTGGATCGTCGACGGCAACGAGGAGGAGGGGGACATCGCCGACTGCGTCGACGTCGTCGCGTCCTGGGACGTGGTGGACGCGGTCATCGCGGCCGGTCGGGAGGCGCTCGCCCCGTTCGCGACCCGGGCGTCCGTCCGCTGCGCGCATTTCCATGCCGACGGCGCCGCGATCGAGTTCACCTTCGCGATCGAGCGCGACACCGAGGACCAAGCGTTGGACGCGTACGAGGCGGCATGTACCGCGCTGATGCGGGCGGTGATCGATGGCGGCGGCGGCATCGCGCACCACTCCGGCATCGGCAGGGCTCGGCTGCCCTGGCTGGCGGAGGAGCTGGGCTCGGGCATGGATGTCCTGCGCCTGCTCAAGGCCGCGCTGGATCCCCGGGGAATCATGAACCCCGGCCGACTTCGTGCCTGACGCTACCCCGCCGTTTTGCTCTGGTAGACTTTCCACCTCAGGGATCGGCTCAACCGTGTCCGCGCAGGGGCAGATGGACGTTCGACTGCGCAGAGGTGCCGGAATCGATGACGACGGCGGGAGCGATGCCCTGAACGGACGTGAAAGCCGCCTCCGGGCGGTTTCGGAGGGTTTAAAGGAGGCGGGGGCGGGTCAGCCGCCGGTCGATGGACCCGCATCCGGGCCGACGGACGCCCACCTCGCGGCAGGGGTTGCGCTGGGCGACGCGGATGCCTTGTCGACCCTTTACGACCGCTATTCGGCAGGGGTCCATGGCGTCGCGCGGATGGTGCTCCGGGACGAGCACCTTGCCGAGGAGACGACCCACGACGTCTTTCTGGGTCTTTGGCGCAAACCGAGCGGCTACGATCCGTCACGGGGCGCGTTCGCGCCTTGGCTGCTTCGTGTGGCCCGCAACCGCTCGATCGATGCGCTCCGGCGGAGGCGCGAGCAGACGTTCTCATCGTTGGCGGGCCGCGGCGACGATCCTCCCACCGACCCCGCCGCGCGGTTGATCGACCCGGACCCGGATCCGGCGGAGCAGCCGGTGGCGCTGGTCGTCGGCGGTGAGGTGCGGCTGGCGATGGAGTCGTTGACGCTCGATCAACGGCGGTTGCTGACGATGGCGTACAACGACGGGCTGACTCAACGCGAGATCGCGGACGCGCTCGAACGCCCTCTCGGCACGGTCAAGACCCAGATTCGGGTCGCGATGCGCAGAATGGCCGAGATTCTGGCTCCCGAGTCAACCGAAAGGGCGGGTTTCAACGTAGATAAGAGAGACGACAACGATGGCCGCCGCGTGCATGCCGCGGCCCCGCGTGGCCTCTTCGAGCAAGTGGAACAGCAGTGACGACGTTGTCAATCAGTGGACCGGACCGCGAACTGCATTGCGCCGACGTTCGGGACGATCTCGCCGCCTATGCGCTCCATGCGCTTGACGACGGCGACCAGCGGCTTTTCGCGCGTCATCTGGCGTCGTGCGCGGCATGCACAGCGGCCCTGCGCGACTTTGTCAGGGTCGTGGACGCGCTCAACGCATCCGTGCGTCCGTCCCAGCCGCCGGCCGCGCTGAAGGCCCGCCTGATGGCCGGCGTCGGCGAAGCTGATGAGATTCCGGCGACGACCCCGATCACGGCGCCGATCGGCGCGGTCCCGATCCCCATCCGCCACTTTCGCCGCCGTCCCTGGATGACCCTGCTTGCCGCGGCCGCGCTCCTCGTGGCGTTGGCCGGGGTCGTCGCCGTCGTGATGCAGCGGACGGCGGGCGACGACGCGAAGCCGTCCCCCGAATATGCCAATCTTCAGGCGTACCTCGCAGCGGGCGGGGTCGCGATCCCGCTCTCGGGCCGGCAGTCGTCGATCTACGACACCTCGGGCGTCACCGGCCGGGTCGTCACGCTCGGCGCCAAATCGCCGATCCTGGAGGTCAACGGCTGCCCGCCGTCCGGCACGACGCTGGACTATCGAGTCTGGGTGGTGAAAGCCGGGCAGCGGACGCCGGTCGGTCGGCTGAACGTCGATTCAGGCGGATGGGGGATCGTGACCCTCGACGTGCTGAACTCGCTGGTCTCGTACGATCAGGTCGGCGTCACGGTGCTCTCGAACGGGACCGACCGGCAGGACGTCTTGGTGGGATCGATCGTTCCGCGACAGACCTGATCGACGCGATTCAACCTTCGGGCGCCCGTCCCGCCGCCACGAACAAGCTGCTGTACGTCGTGAACGAGCCGGAGTCGCCCGCCTCGGCCAGCCAGGAGACCGCCGCGCGCCCCCGCTCGGCGGTCAACCTACCCTCCGCGACCATCAGCTCCGAGGCCCGGCCGTAGTAGATCCGGCCGTCGGGCGGGTAGTCATGCTCGATCTCCGTCAGCGCCTCGATCGAACGTTCGACCAAACCGGCGGCCCGGAAACGCCTCGACAGCTCCAGCCCCATCGCCGGGTTGCGGATGGTGCGGCAGAAGCCGTCGACGAGCGCGCGCATCGCGCCGGGGTCGATATGGTCGACCCGCATTCCCGCGATATCGGGCTCCACGCAGACGACCCAGCCACCCGGCTTGACCACGCGCCGGAGTTCGGCGATCACGGCGTCGGGTCGCTCGACGTGCATCAGCACCCGCTCCGTATGCGCGGCGTCGAAAACCCCGTCGGCGAAGGGCAGACGGTGGACATCGCCGCGCGCAAACTCGCCGCGGCCGGATGAGGCCGTGGTCGGCCGCTCCTTCGCGGTCGCGAGGAAGCTCCAGGCGTGATCGAGGCCCACCACCAGGCCGCGCGGCCCGATCGGCTCCGCGATGGCCGGGATGAAGACGCCCGAGCCGCAGCCCGCGTCGAGCACGCGGTCGCCGGGTCGAAGCTGCATGCGGGAGACCGCCAGGCTCATCGCGCTCTGGATCGTCTCGGTGGCGGCGACGCTCTCGAGAAATGTGGTCAGATCGCGGAGGTCGTCGTCGACCCCCGTCCGATCCCATGACGTCGAGCCCGAGTTCGTCGGAACGTCGGCCGCGGACGAGGGCGCGCTTCGGCGTGTCGACTCGTGGTTCGTGGTCAAGATCGGCCTCTTGTTTCAGCGGACGCCTGGGGCGCGCGATCACGCCGGCATCGATGCGCGGTTTCGGAACACTATACTGCCGGAGAACCGGACGCCCGCCGGTTCTGCGCGGATCGGGTCGCGCGGTCGGCATCCGGGCCTCCTCGCGGCTTGCGGACGCAGGGAGCGATTTCGTCAGGAAGGCGCGTCAATGGCGACGACCATCGTCGATCAACTCAACCCGTGCCTCGACTGCGGCGCGCCGTTCACCTTCTCGGTGGCGGAGCAGCTCTTCTACGCGGAGCGGCGTGTCAGATTCCCGATGCGATGCCCGTCGTGCCGCGCGCAACGGCGCGCGGAGCGGCACGGCGAGGCGATCCGCGGATCCGAGTCGGCCTCGAGCGCGGCCGGGCAGAACGAGACCTACGGCATGTTCACGGGATTGGGCGGTTCGGCGACGGCGAGTCGCCGGGGAGCGCGGCCCGCCGGGATGAAGTCGATGTTCTCGGCGACGTGCTCGGCGTGCGGACGCCCGACCGAAGTCCCCTTCGAACCGAGCGGCGGCCGCCCGGTCTACTGCCGGGCGTGCTTTAACG
>JBPCRG010000595.1:0-4273 GCA_050997095.1 Thermomicrobiales bacterium
CCCTTCGCGGCGACCGCCTTTCCCGGCGCCGCCGCGGTTTTCGTCGCCGTGGCGATCACCCTGCTCTTCGCGCTGTTGCTGCTCCCCGCCGTGCACGGCGGCGGACCCGAACCGCAATCGGCGCTCCTCTCGGCCGCCGAGAATCCGGACCCCTCCGGGGCCGACGGCGCGACGCCCGGCGCCGCCGAACAGGCGACCGCACCGCCCCACTACGTCGTGGACTCGCCAGCATTCGGGGTCGCCACCCATTCGCCGACGCCGATGCCGACCGCGACCGTGATGCCCACCCCCCGGGTGCTGCATCCGCCGACGCCCTCGGCGACCGCGAAACCGTCCCCGACCCCGACCCGCGCCGCCGCCCGGAAGACGCGGACGCCGTCGCCGACCCCGACGCCCGTCGACGTCGGTCCGGCGCCTCTGCCCACGAATCCGCCGGTCGTCGCTCCCGCCGCGACCGCCACCCCGCGGCCGAGACCGACGCGTCCGCCGCCGACGCCCGCCCCGGCGCCCACCATGACCACGGCGCCGCCGACGGAGGTGCCGACGAAGATTCCGACCGACGTGCCGACGGCGGCGCCGACCGACGTGCCGCCCACGGCCGTTCCGACGGAACCGCCGCCGACCAAGGCGCCGACTGATGTCCCGCCACTTCCGACCGACGTGCCGCCGACGCCGCCCAGCGTCGTCACATCGGCCGCAGTGGACCCCACCGTGTAGGCGTCAGGCGGTCCGGGTCGTCAGCTGGCATTCGCCGAGGATCCGGCGACGAGAGAGAGGCCGGTCGGCCGCCCCGTCCGCTCCATGGCGAGCAAGACGCCTTCGACCAGTCCGAACGAGCCCGACAGCATCATGTCGCCGTGCGGCGCGGCCTCGTGGAAAACGAGGCCGCAGGCGACCCTGCGGTTCGGCCCCGTCACCGTCACGAACTCGAACGGCCCCTCCTGGCGATAGGCGGCGTCGAGCGCCGCGCCGTGGCCGTCGAAGTCGCGCGTGAAGGTCGCGTTGTCGATCGTGCCCGCGCGCAGCCTGCCGACCAGATCGCTCAGGATCTCGGCCGTGATCCCTCCCGTGTGATGCTCGAACAAGCCGAAGAGGCGGCGCCCTTTCACCAGCGTGGCGAATGTGTGCATGTTGCCGACGTTGATCAGGATCGCGCCGCGGTCCGCCACCGCCACCGCCACCCGCCGGTCGCCCATCGCGCCGAGCACCGCAGCCGCTCCCGTGTCCATCAGATAGACGCCGGGAATCGCCGCGGCCACCGCCTGCATCCGGGTCATCTCCAACGGCGGATCGAGGAAGACCGCATCGGCGAGATCGCCGCCGCGGTCGATCAGCGACTGCAGATACTCGAAGCGGACGGCGTTGTTGCCCGCCCCCGGCCGGAAGCCGTGGTCCTGCACCGCCACCGCGACGATCTCCGGCATCTCCACGGCGAACGTCGACAGCACCCCTCGGAGCGCGGCGAGATCGACGTCGGCGAGCTGGACCACCGTCGCGTCCCCCGGCGCCGTCTCGCGGATCAGGACGCCCATCCGCCGCACGCGCTCGAGGTCGTTGTGGAGCGTCCGGGCCGCGTCCGGGTTCGCGGTGACCCGCAGTCCGGCCGCGATGTGCGCGGAGACCGCCTCGGCGGACGCGCCGCCGCCCATCGCGCCGCCCGCGAGATGCAGCGGCGCGGCGGCGACGGTGACGGCCCGGATCGCGCGCGCGGCGATGTGCGTCTGCGAGGGCACGACGAGCTTCAGGCAGTTCTCGGGCGTCCGGTCGCTCTCGTAGACGAGGATGTCCTGCGTGCCGGCGCCGACGTCGATGGCCAGAATCCGCAGCGGCTCGCCATGCCCGGAGACCCCGGATCCATGACGGGCATGGGACTCAGTGTTCTGTGCAAAATTAATCGGCATCCTTTGAGCGCGCCTCCACGGCCGTCATCCTGAGGTCACGAAGGATCTCTTGCCGTGAGGCAATCCCCCGCCGTGCGGATCGCCGGCGACGATCGCTGCGGCGGGAGATCCTTCGTGACCTCAGGATGAAGGAAAAAAGGGACCCACCGTTCCCTCAACGGTCCGTGCAGGATCGGCATCGATCGTGGCGACGACGCGACGCCCCGTCATTCCGAGCGGAGTCCGCAGGCGGAGCCGGGGAATCTCTTCGAGTGGAGCGAGAATCGTCGTCGGTCGGGCCGATGACGAATGACGATGCACCGGCCACTCAGCCAGTGCCGCACGATCTGCATTGCCCGCATCGACGGTCTCGCGGCTCTGGGTCTGCACGACATCGGCCTTTCCACGTTCGATCTGGGCAGCGCTCCGCGATCGGGAGTCCGGCGCATCGGGACGCCCGCGCCGCCGATTCACTCGACCCGGCGCCGGACGCGGACCCCCTTGTCGCCGGAATCGCCGGGCGCGGCCTCGATGTCGGCGAGAAGGGTCGAGACGAAGACGCTGTCGGGCGCGGCCTCGCCGCCGTCCGTAGCGATGTCCGCCAGCAGGCGGGACCGGAACGGGGCGCCCTCCGCCGGGGCCTCGCCGATGTCGGCGAGAATCGCCGACGCATACGCGGACGTTTTCGCGCCGTCGCGATCCCGGTCGTCGTCAGCCTGCGGCGGCGCACCCTCTGGGTCGCCCGATGCCGCTCCGACCGCGTCCTCGCTCTCGGCGGCCCGATCGAGCGCCGCGTCGAGCGTCCGCGGGTCGTCATCCTCGGCGCTCTCCGCGCGCCCGTCCGGGACCGGCTCCACGTCTTCGCTCGCCGCGACCGTCTCCCCAAGGTCCAAGGAGGCCGTCTCGTCCAACGGACCTATAGGAACCGCCCCGAACTTCGGCCAGGCCAGCGTCAGCGGGTCGACCTGCCCGTCGCGTTCATTCCCATAAGTCGCTTCGTCGGGCGCGTCGTCCGACATCGCGTCGGAGCGGGAGGGCGGCATCGACCCGTCGGACGATCCCATCACGTCCGCACGATCGTCCACCGTCGTCGGGTCGGCCCGCGCCGTCCATGTCGCGAGCGGACGGGCTGCCGTCGAGGCGTCGGCCTGGCGGCGCCCGGCGGGCAGTCCGGCGAACATGGCGCGGTTCATGGCCAGCCAGCCCCCCGCGGCGATCAGCGCGACGAGCGACGTCGCCCCGACCGTCCACGCCCCCGCCGAATCCGAGACGCCGATCAGCGTCGCGGCGAGGGTCGCGGCGACGATGAGCCCGCCCGCGGCCATGACGACCGCGGAGACGCGGTGGCAGAGGTCGCTCCATCGGATCGCGGCTTCCGGATCGCCGCCCCCGGTCCGGCGGCCCGCGCCCCCGAGCACGGGTCCGACATCGCGGATGGCGAAGCCCACCACGACCAGAAGCGCGCCGACGCCGAAACCAACGACTGCAAAATCCACAAAGATCCCCGCGACCGTCGCGCCCCGATCCGGGGCGACGCTATTCTCCACGGTGAAGACCCATCGTCGGACCGCCTCCGCAATTCTAGCCGGATCGCCGCGAATCCGGGACGTTTCCCTCCCGGGGCCGCGACCGCAGCGATGCGGTACGATCCGCCTCGCGGTTTGGCCCGGATCACCTCGCGACTGGCCGCCGAACGCGTCTCGCGGCGAAGGAGAAGATCCCTTGGAGACCACCGGCGCCCGGCCCTTGAAGGTCGGGCTCTACATCCCGAATGGCGTCGGCTACATGGCGGGCGGCGTCGACCGCTGGTCCGACGTGCTGGCGATGGCGCAGGCGGCCGAGCGGACGGGGTTCGACTCCGTCTGGCTCGCCGACCACATGATCTTCCGCTTCGACGACGAGGACGAGACCCAAGGCCGCTGGGAGGCGTGGTCGACGCTGGCGGCGTTGGCGGCGAGCACGACCCGGGTCGAGATCGGCCCGCTCGTCTGCTGCATGGGATTCCGCAATCCGGCGCTGCTGGCCAAGATGGTAGACACGGTCGACGAAATCAGCGGCGGACGGCTGACGCTTGGTCTCGGCGCCGGGTGGCACGAGCCGGAGTTCACCTCCTACGGCTTTCCGTTCGATCACCGCGCCAGCCGCTTCGAGGAGAGCTTCACGATCGTCCACGATCTGCTGCGGACGGGACGGGCCGACTTCAGCGGAGCGTACGTGCAGGCGGTCGACTGCGAGCTGCGTCCGCGCGGTCCCCGGCCGCAAGGGCCGCCGATCATGATCGGCACGATCGGCGAGCGGATGCTGCGGCTGACGGCACGGTTCGCGGACAGCTGGAACACGACCTGGTGCGACGCGCCCTCGGCCACCCCGCCGCTGCGCGCGCGGGTGGACGC
>JBPCRG010000006.1:0-4256 GCA_050997095.1 Thermomicrobiales bacterium
CACGGATGGGTGCGGGCCATGGCAATCTCCTCGTCACCCCCTTCCCCTGTTCAGTCTACCGGTTTCGGGATAAGCACTTAGTGCGTTTTCTTGACGACGAAGCGCGAGTAGCCTTCTTCCGGGTAGATGCCGACCATCTCGTGCTTCGCCTTGGCGATCCAGGCCGGAATGTCTTTGTTCGACCCGGGATCGCCGGAGAGCACCTGCAGCGTCTGGCCGACCTCGACGCTCTTGACCCCACGGATCAACTCGAGCAGCGGTCCCGGGCAAAAGCTTCCGCGCGCGTCGATTTCCTTGACGATGGTCGCAACCTGCGGCTCGGTCATCTGCATGCACCCTTTCTGCGCTGAACGCGCAATCCAAAACCCATGGACATCCACCCAGTCAGATGAAGCGGTTGATCTGCGCGTCCTTGGCTTCATCCACGAATCCGGCGACGCCGACGACATCCTCGACGATGTCGTCAAGGTCCTCCAGCTTCCATCCGAACAGCTCCATGGTCATGCTGCAGGCGCGGACGCGGACACATCCGATCTCGGCCGCGCCGTGGAGCGTGTCGATCCAATGCGGTATCCCCTTGGCCTGCATCGCCTGCACAGCAGGACCGGCGAAGTCCGCGAACTCGCTGGTGAACCTCGTGTTCGTGCGGACCTGATCCTTGCGGAACGCGTGAAGACCCCAGAAGGTGAGGAAGATGTCCACCTGCTGTCCCATCGCCGCACCGCCGGTGGCGAGGGTCGCGACGGCCAACATCTTGTCGACGGTTCCCGAGAAGACGATGATCGAAAGCTTGTCGGGGGCGACGTCACGCTCAGCCATGTCGGTTCTCCTTTCAGCCGGTCCAGCGCACCGAGGGCATCCGGCTTCTGAAGCCATGGTGGCGCAGGGTCCGTCTGAATCGCGCCCTGAACCGAGGACGGTTTGTGTCAAAACCGCATCAGGACATCGGAGAGACGCTCAAAAGGAGGTGGACATCCCGCTCTCGCCGGCGAGGACCGATCCGAGAATGGGCGCCCACGTCCGATGTTCCGGCTCGGTTCACCGCATCCCGATCGACCCTCGAATTGAAAATATCGGGCCGCGTCAGGTCGGGAGCTTCTTCTGCTCCATGAACGCGAGCAGCGCCGCGCCGAGACGCCGGGCACCCTCGGCGATGCGCTCCTCGGAGAGCGTCGAGAAGTTCAGGCGCAGCGAGGTCCGCACCTCCCAGCCTTTCGGGTAGAAGTACGAGCCGGGCAGGAAGGCGACGCCCCGCTCCGCCGCGAAGGGCAGGAACTCGTCGGAGTCGAGCCCCGGCGGCAGCGTCAGCCAGACGAAGAAGCCGCCCTCGGGTTTCGACCAGACCGTTCCCGCGGGCATGTGCTCGTCCAGCCCCGCCAGCAGGGCGTCCCGGCGTCGCCGGTAGATCGCCCGCGCCGAGGCGACATGGCCGTCGAGGAAGCCGTCGGCGATGTTGTGGACCGTGCGCATGATCATCCGGTCGCCGTGGATGTCGGCCGCCTCCTTCACCATCAGCAGCATGCCGATCAGGTCGGCGGGCGCGGCCAGCCAGCCGACCCGGATTCCCGGCGCGATGGTCTTGGAGAAGGTGCCCAGGTAGATCACGTCCGGATCGAGCGCGCGCAGGGCGGGCGGCGGGGGATCGCCGAAATGGATCTCGCCGTAGGGGTCGTCCTCCAGCAGCAGGATCCCGCGGGCGCGGGCAAGCGTCGTCAGCGCGATGCGGCGCGCCAGGGTCATCGTGAAGCCCGTCGGGTTCTGGAAGGTCGGGATCGTGTAGATGAACTTGGGCGCGCGCTCCGCCCGGTCGAGCGCCCGCGCCAACTCGGCGACGTCCAACCCCTCCCCGTCGACCGGGACCGCGAGGTACGTCGGCTCGTACGGGTCGAACGCCTGCATCGCGCCGATGTAGGTCGGGCCCTCGACCACGATCAGGTCGCCCGGGTCGAGCATCAGCTTGGCGACGTGGTCGATGCCCTGCTGGCTGCCCGTGGTCATCATCAGGTGCGCGGGGTCGACCCTGATCCCTTGCGCGCCCATCCGCCGCGCGATCAACTGGCGCAGCGGCAGGTAGCCCTCGACCTCCCCGTAGTCGAGGGCGCCGCCCGCGTTCGCCCACGCCGCCTGCGCGGCCTCCTGCATCCGCGCCAGCGGATAGAGCTCGCTCGCCGGGGCGCCGCTGCCGAAATAGATCACGTCGGGGTGGCGGCTGATCAGCCGGTCGATCTCGTTCCAGACGGAGAGGCCGAAAACCGCCGACCGTCTCGCGACCGCCCATTTCGACCCATCCGCGGCTCGGGTCTTCTCGTCCTCCGTCATGCTCCTTCAGCGACCGCGTCGCCCTCGCGACCGGTCAGGACGATCTCGAGCCGCTTGTTGACCCTGCCTTTGGAGCGCGTGCCCACGATCTTGATGCCGCCCACCTCCCGGGTGTTCGCGACGTGCGTGCCGCCGTCCGCCTGGAGATCCAGACCCACGATCTCGACGATCCGGATCTCGGGAATGCCCTCGGGCAGAAGATTGATCTTGGTGCGGATGAGATCGGGGATCCGGAACGCCTCGTCGCGGGGGACGATCCGCACGCGCACGTCGCGCTCCCGCGCCAACCCGTCGTTGACGGTGCGCTCGATCTCGGCGACGCGATCCGCCGTGAACTCCTCCATCTCGAAATCCATCCTCGCCCGCTCCAGACCCATGTTGCCGCCGGTGACGAGCGCGCCGTAGTCGCGGAAGATCGTCCCGCAGAGCGCGTGCATCGCGGTGTGGGTCCGCATCAGGAGAAGGCGGGAGGGCCAGTCCACCCGGCCGCGAAGCGTCTCGCCGACGACGGGCAGCCGTGCCGCCGGTTGGAGCAGGTGCCACGGCGACGCGCCCGCCCGTTCGAGGCTCATGACATTCCAGGTCTCCGCCCCGTCCGATGTGCTCAACGATCCGGTGTCGCACGGCTGACCGCCGCCGCCCGGGTAGAAGGCCGTCGCGCTCAAGGCCACCGCCCCCCGCTCAGCGTCGACCGCGCTCACGGTCGCCTCGAACTCCTGAAGGTAGGCGTCGCGCTGGTAGAGCAGGTCGGTCGCGGAAGGATGGCGGTCGCCCAGCGTGGTCATGGTCGCGTGAACCGCCTTTCCCGGGAGCAGCCGCCTGGCGGCGCCTGTGATCGTCATGGTACGCCTCGGGCCTTCCGGCGATGATAGAAGCGCCGCCCGGAGGCGTCAAACCGCTCCCTCGCCGATCGTCCGCCGCTCGCTCCGGTCCGCCGGGCCCGACCGGCTTGAGGCGCTTGCGCCGACGTGCGCTTGTTGCTATGCTCAGTGTGTACGTACACCACGCATCGTCAGAGGCCGACCGTCGGCCATGGCGATCCCATGGAGGCCGCCATGCCGGACAGCACGCATCCCCGTCGACAGCCTGGCCCGGATCGATCCGAGGGTGGCGGCGGCATCGTGGACCTGTACGCGAAACGCGTGGCGGCGAACGCCGCGAGCCGGGACACGACCGCCGACCAGGACGACGCGCCGCCGGTGACGGAATGGATCGGCCGTGGCTCCGAACTGGAGTCGGTGGACGATCCGGGTCCGGGCGGGTCAAACGACGGGGCCACCCCGCGTCTTTCGTTCGCGACCGGAGCCCGGCGGCTGCTGAGACTCGGCTCCCGCCGCGGCAGGGTCGCGATCGGCGGGCTGCTCGTCGCCTCCCTGGCCCTCTCGGCCCTGAGCGGAGTCGCCCACGCGCAGCAGCGCTACACCGTGCGGGACGGCGACACCCTCGGCGGCGTGGCCGCCAGATTCGGCGTCGATCCCGACGCGATCCTCAACGCGAGCTGGGTGGCGAACCCCGGCACGCTCACCGCCGGCGACGTGATCGTGATCCCCGATCCCGGCCAGGACCCCGCGGACGCGGCGGCCGAGGCGGCCCAACGCGAAGGCACGAGCCCCTGGGTCTCCGCAGCCTACGACGTGCAGGCGAACGACACGATCGCCGAGATCGCGGCGACCTACGGCGTCGCCGCCGACGATCTGCTCGCGCTCAACAACCTCACCTGGAACGACGACATCTTCCCCGGCCAGCGCCTGCTCATCCCCGCCGACGCCACGGTCCGCGCGGAACCCGAAAGCGGCGGGGCGCAGTTCGACGGCGGAGCCGTGCCGAGCGGCGGAGGCGCATTCGCAGGCGTCCCGCTCCACCAGCAGGAGCGCAGTCTGAGCTGCGAGTACGCCGCGGCCTTCATCGCGACCAGCGCCTACGGCGCCGGAATCCCC
>JBPCRG010000144.1:0-4470 GCA_050997095.1 Thermomicrobiales bacterium
TAGCAGGCGTACCAGTTGTTCTTGTCGCCGTAGAAGACGACGGTCGTGTCGGCGGAAATCCCCGCCGCGCCCATCAACGCCTCGAAACCGGCCTTGTCGATGAAGTCGCGATTGACGAGATCCTGAAGATCGGTGTGCCAATCGACCTTGACGGCTCCCGGGATGTGTCCGATCTCGTAGAGCAGGATGTCTTCATCGGATTCGACGAGACGCACGGACGGATCGTCGAGGCGCCCGGCGACCCACTCGGTGCTGACGAGGACGTCGGGATCGGAATATCCCGCGGACGGCTGCGATTTCGATGCTGTCATGTCTCTTCCCTCGGCGGCCCTGCGTCGTCGCCGCCCCGTCCGACCATGCAGACGGTTCCACGCCGGTGTGCCGCCCTCACACGGAACGGGGCGAACGGCGGCCCGGAGCCGATCGGCGGGACGGGCCACCCCGTACGCGAAGTATACGCCGGTCGACCCGGGTTGATGAGTTCTTGAGTGCGAACACGGCTTTGAGGGACGAATGGGTTTCGACGGAGACGATCAGTCCGCGGCGAGCCCGTTTGTGGCGTTCTCGACGGCCCGGTGAACGGAGGTGCCGACGGCGGTGAGGCCGGCGCCGAGGGTGTCCGAGAGGATGTAGCCGATCTGCAGCAGGTTGTCGAAGCGGTCGGGCTCGATCAGGCAGACCGCGCCGTGCAGGCCGATCCACGTCGTCGGTCCCACGTCGTGGTCGTCGGGTTGGCCGAAGAGCGTGTCCATCTCGTAGTAGGCGGGCACCAGCGCGTCGAACTCCCGCGTGGCCTGCGCGATGATCTCGTGGACCGTCGCGGTGGAACCGACGACCAGGAACGTGCCTTCCTCGAGGTAGCCGATGCTGACCGGGTTCGAGCCCGCCGCGTATCGCCGGATCAGGACGCTGACGAGCACCACGAATTGGTCGAGCCCGTTCCGCCCGTAATCCTGCCGATAGGCGTCCGCCTCGCGCAGGCTGAGCACGCCGACGGCGAAGAGCTCCTTCGCCAGCAATCGGCGGGAGACATCGTCCAGAATTGAGCGCCTGCGGGGAAAATTGGTGAGGTCGTCCAACGAACCCGAGCCGACCTGCACCGGCAGCAGCGACTCGATGTGGTGCAGCAACTCTTCGGCGTTCCAGGGGCTCTGCAGGACCGCGTCGGCGGGCATGCCCGCCAGCAGCCAGGCGGGAGGCGTCGCGTCCTCGATCAGGATCAGGGGGACGCCGGACGTCAGCACGTTCTGCTTGAAGCGTTGGCAGAGGTGGGCGGCCTCGCCGGCCGCGCCGTCGCCGTGGATCACGATCGCGTCCGGCGTGTCCTTGACGACTTCCGAGATCGCCTGCGCGAGATCGGAGCAGACGAGGCACCGCCAGTTCCGCAGGCGAAACTCGGGCTCGATCTTCGAGCCGATCGTCGACTGTTGATCCACGACGAGAATGTGCATCGAGCGTGGCGCCCCGCTCCGATCCTGAAGTAGACCTCCCCGTATGCTACGCGAACCGGAGGGGACCGCGTGCGCGCCGACCCCCCACAAAGTCAGGGATTCCGGGAGACGGGCCCGCCGGTCCTTCCGGGTCAGCCCTCGGGATCCCTGAGGAACCGCTCGGCGCGTGCGATCGCGGCGTCGATCCAGTCAGGGAGCGTGGCGTCGATGGGCACGATCCGTGGATTCCGCCGCAGCCACGTCTCCTGATGGCGGACATACCGACGCATGTCGGTCTTGATCTGGACGGCCGCCTCGTCCAATGTCGCGTCGCCCGAAAGATGGGGCAGGAGTTGGCGGTAGCCGATGCTGCTCATCGCGGGCGAGTCCGGGGCCAGTCCGCCCGCCAGCAATCCCCGCACCTCGTCGACCAGCCCAGCCGCGATCTGCGCATCGACGCGGGCATCGGTCGCCTGGTGGAGCAGCGGTCGCGGCAGCGTCAGTCCGAGTTCCAGCGCGGCGTAGGGGGGCGGACCCTTCCCCTCCAGCGCAGACATCGGCGCGCCGGTCTCGTGGTGGATCTCGAGGGCCCGGATCACGCGGCGAAGATTCCTGCCCGAGCGCTCCGCGGCGATCGGATCGACCGCCGCCAGCCTCGCGGTCAGCACCGCCGCTCCCCGCTCCTCCGCCTCGCGCTCCAGCCGCGCGCGGAACTCACGGTTCGGCGGCACGCGCGGAATCCGCCACCCTTCGACGACCGCGTTCACATAGAGCGGCGTTCCGCCGACGAGCAGCGGCACGCGGCCCCGACCGAGGATCGCGTCGATCGCGGCGTAGGCGCGATCCTGGTAGTTCGCCAGCGACATCTCGTCGGCCGGATCGCAAATGTCGATCAGATGGTGGGGAACGCCGCGAAGCTCGGCCAATGTCGGTTTCGAGACGCCGATGTCGAGGCCTCGGTAGAGGTACCGCGAATCCGCGTTGACCACCTCGCCGTCCAACCGGAGCGCCATCTCGACCGCAAGCCGCGTCTTGCCGGACCCCGTCGGCCCGACGATCACGAGGAGCGGGCCCTTTCGGGGCCGGGATGCGGCAGTCTGGGCGGCATCTTGGGCGGCGTTCACGAAACCTCCCGGTTCTTGTGGACGTTTATGACCCGGGTCTACACTTGCGGTCGGAAAGCGGCAGACGCCTGCGGGCATTTCCCCCTGCATTGAACATCTTTTGCGCCGTCATGGCACGCGATCTCGCGGCCGGACGTCCAATCAACTCGTCGGAAGGGAGCCGGGCTGTGCTTCGAGCACTCCTGCAGTCATTGAAAATCGTCGCGATCTTGGCGGCCGCGGGGCTCACCCTCGGCGGCGGGATCCGGTTCTTCGACTACTACCGCGACAAGGCGGCCGTCGCGGAACGCGTCGGGCAGCCGGTCGTCGTCACGATCAAGAAGACGGCGGCGACGACCGATGTCGCGAAGCAGCTGAGCGACGCCGGGTTGATCAACTCCGAACTCTACTTCAAGACGGTGCTCCGCCTGACCAGCCGCGACATCAAGCCCGCGACCTACACGCTGCGCCACGGCATGTCGACCCGGACCATCGTCGACCTGATCACCACCGAAAAAAGCAAGGCGAAGACGAACGTCAAGGACCTGAAGCTGACGATCCCCGAGGGTTGGCGGACCACCCAGATCGCCGAGGAGCTCGACAAGATCGGCTACGCTCCGGGCGGCGCGGCGTTCCTGGAGGCCGTGAAGACCTTCAAGGGCGACGGGTTCGACTTCTTGAAGGACCGGCCTGATTCAACGTCGCTGGAAGGCTATCTCTTTCCGGACACTTACACGTTCGCGTCCGACGCCGCGCCCGCCGACATCATCCAGCAGATGCTCCAGAACTTCGACGGCAAGTTCGACAAGGACATGCGGGCGCGGGCCGCGAAGATGAACCTCTCGGTCGGCCAAGTCCTGATCTTCGCGTCGCTGATCGAGCGCGAGGCCAAAGTCGGCAGCGAGCGCCCGATCATCGCCGACGTCTACCTCAACCGCTACGTCCAGGGGATGCGGTTGGAGGCGGACCCGACGGTGCAGTACGTGCTGGGAAAACCGGGCAAGTGGTGGGAGGCTCCGACTGCGGCTGATCTGGAGAACACTGATAGTCCCTACAACACGTACAAAGTCGATGGGCTGCCCCCAGGACCCATCTGCAATCCGGGGCGTCAGTCGATCTTGGCGGTGCTCCAACCTGCCGGTACCGCCAATCTCTTCTTCGTGGCCAAGCAGGACGGCTCCGGCTCGCACGCCTTCGCGGAGAACATTGATCAGCAGACCGCGAACATCGACAAATACTTGAAGGGGGGTGGCGGAGCCCCCACCGACACGACAAGCGTTCCGCCCGCCGATGCCGGAGCCGTGGACGCGGTTCCGACCGACGTGCCCGTCGACACCTCGGGCGAAACCGTGCCGATCCAGTCGACCGACAACGGCGGCGGGTGACGCGCCATCCGGCGACTCTTGACCGAGAAGGTCATTCACTTCGTCTGCAATGGCGCTGCCGCGTAGAGCCTCCGCTTTCGCCGGCGATTAGGCCAGCGAGTGCAACAACGATCGGCGTCCTCGTTGACGACGATGCGGGGCCGTAAACGGTTATTCCAAGCGAAGCCCGCAGGCGGAGTCGCGGGGTTCAGAAATCTCTTCGAGCGGAGCGAGAGCCGTCGTCGGTTGAACCGATGATGTTTGCTTCGATCGCCAATGGGCGTCTGCTCCCACTCCTATCGAACGGGCGTCATCCAAGCCTGATTGGCCAAACGAGATCGACGCTCCAAAAGCACCGCCCGAGGAATCATTCCTCGGGCGGTGCTCAGTTGAGTCTCACATTGTGTGGCGCCGCCGCGATCCCACCAAGATTACGGAGGCGTCAGCGACAAGAATTGCTCGGCGACGTAGCCCGTGAACGTCGCGTCGGTCGCGTCTTGGACGGGGTAGAACGTCGCGGTGCTGGTGACCACGGCCGGGCCGGTGATGATCAGCGCCTGGCCTTGGGTGAGC